>PLXU01000184.1 GCA_003151555.1 Acidimicrobiaceae bacterium
CTCGATGTCGCGGCGCGCGTGGCGCCCGGTGAGTTCCTCGGTTTCTTCTGCGTCGTCGTAGCCGTCGAAAGTCGTCACCGTCCGCCTCCTAGAAACTTGCCCTGCAAACGCTTGAAGACCGGGGCCGGCACGAACTGGGACACGTCACCACCGTAGCGAGCCACCTCGCGCAGCAGGCCCGAGGAGATGAAGGAGTGATTCGAGCTCGAGGGGATGAAGAGCGTCTCGACGCCCGANNAGTCCGAGACGGCGCGCAGGCCCTTGACTATGGCGGTCGCCTCGACGTCGCGGGCCACGTTCACGAGCAGGGTGGCAATGGACACGAAACGGACGTTCTTTATGTGCGCGCAGGACTCGGCGATCATGTCGCGGCGTTCGTCCAGGTCGAACAGGGCCTCGGACTTCTGCGGGTTGCGGATGGCGGCCACCACGATCTCGTCAAAGATGTGCGAGGCCCGCTCGACGACCTCCAAGTGCCCGTTGTGAAAGGGATCGAAGGACCCGGGGATCAGGCCGACCGTCACTCGTCGTGTCCTTCGCGCGGTTCCAACATCGTTACGAGCGTAGTGCCGTACCGCTTCGTTTTGGTAACGATCCAGCCCCGGGGCGCCGCCATGTGGCGATCGTTTTCAATCACGACGCGCGCGGCGCTCACTCCTTCGAGCACGCTGTCGAGGTCGAGGGGACCGTAGGGCGGATCGGCCAACACCAGGTCGAGGTCGGCCGTGGGCTGCCACGACGGCAGCGTGGCGCGCACAAAGAGTGCCTCGCCCTCCAACTTGAGCGGCTCTAAGTTGGCGCGCGCGGCGAGCAGGCAGGCAGGGTCGCTGTCGACGAAGTAGACCTTGGACGCGCCGCGCGACAACGCTTCGATGCCCATGGCGCCCGAACCGCAGTACAGATCGGCCACCGTCAGCTCGAAGAGACCGCCGCGGCTCTCCAGCATGGAGAAGATGGCTTCGCGGGCGTAGTCAGTAGTGGGGCGCACCGTGGGCGGAATCTTTGCCTTGAGCGGTCGTCCCCGAGCCACCCCACCAATTACTCGCACGTTTGAAGGCTACGCCCTCGAGTGGCTAGGACTTGAACAAGTAGTCGGCCTCGTGGTCATCGACGAACAGGCGCAATTCGTCGACCATCTCGGCTTCGAGGTGCAGCGTTTCATCGCTCACCATCGAGGTGGCCACGGCCTGGGCCGCCACCAGCAGGTCCTCGTCGTCGCGCAGCGAGGCCAGGCGCAGGTCGCTGCGACCGCGCTGACGAGCGCCCAACAGGGTGCCCTCGCCGCGCAGGTCGAGGTCGATTTCGGCGAGCACGAAGCCATCGTTGGAACTCACCAACGCTTCAAGACGGCGCACGCCGTCCTCGCTGGGCGCATCGCCGAGCAGGTAGCAGTAGCTCTGGGTCCGGTCGCGTCCCACGCGCCCGCGCAACTGGTGCAACTGGGCCAGTCCGAATCGCCAGGCGTCCTCGATGACGATCACGCTGGCTTCGGGCACGTCAACGCCCACCTCGATCACCACGGTCGCGACGAGCACGTCGAGGCTGCCGATGCGGAAGCGGGCCATCACCTCTTCCTTGTCCGGTCCCTTCATCTGACCGTGCAGCAGGCCCACACGCAGACCCTTCAGTTCGTGCTCGACCAGGCGGTCGCGCTCCTCGACGGCGCTGGTGGCTTCGACGCGCTCCGAACCCTCGATCAAGGGGCAGATCACGTAGGCCCGTCGTCGCGCGGCGACTTCGTCGCGCACTCGTTGCCAGCACTGCGCCACTTCGTCCTCGCTGCGCGCCCACGTGGTCACGATCGGCACCCGCCCGCCCGGCAGTTCATCGAGCACCGAACGGTCCAAGTCGCCGAAGACCACCATCGCCGCGGTGCGCGGAATCGGCGTCGCGGTCATGACCAACAAATCGGGGTCGATCTCCTCGGCCGAACGCACCCGGCCGGCCTCGCGCAGCGCGGCGCGCTGCTCCACCCCGAAGCGGTGCTGCTCGTCGATGACCACGGCGCCTAGGGACTTGAACTTCACGTCGCCGGTGAGCAGGGCGTGGGTGCCCACCACGATGTCGACCGATCCATTCGCGAGACCGTCCAGCACCGACTGGCGTTCCTTGGCCCTCAGGCGACCCGTCAGCAATTGGATTGACAGCGGCCGCTCGCCGCCCAAGACGGCTGCGTCGTGAATGCTGAGCGACTCGAGGTCTCGACGGATCGAGACGAGGTGTTGTTCGGCTAGGACCTCGGTCGGGGCCATCAGCGCGCCCTGGCGCCCGCCGTCGATCGAGGCCAGCAGGGCCGTGAGGGCGACCACCGTCTTGCCCGAACCAACGTCACCCTGCAACAGGCGGTGCATGGGCAGCGGTGAGGACATGTCGGCGGCGATCTCACCGAGCACGCGCCGCTGGGCCCGCGTGAGCGTGAAGCGGTGACCGGCCAGAAAACGCCGCACCAGCGAGGACGTCGGCGTCGCGAGCGCGCCGGGCGCTACGTCCAGATCGTCGCTGTTCATCGGGTGACGCACTCCCGAGGCACTCTCCTCGAGCCGGCGACGGCGTAGCGCGAGCAGCAACTGCAGGCGCAAGAACTCGTCGAAGACCAGGCGCCGGCGCGCCGGGGCCACGTCGCTCATCTCTTCGGGCAAGTGGATGCCCCAGAACGACGTCGTGCGCTCGACTAGGTCGAGATCGGCCAGCACCGACGCCGGCACCGGGTCGAGCAACGGGCCGGCGCGGCGCAGGGCTTCCTCGACGAAGCCGCCCATCTCCCAACTGGTGAGACCGGCCTTGCCCGACGCGGGATAGATGGCCACCACCCGGCCGACCCGCGACGCGTCGCGCTCCTCGCCCGAGGCGCCCACGATGACGTCCACGACGGGATTGGTCATCTGGCGCTGGGCGCGATAGTCGGTGACCTTGCCAAAGAAGAGGGCCTGGACCCCCACGGTCAGTTGTCGTTCGCGCCACGCCTGATTAAAGAAGACGACCTTGAAGGCTTCGCCGTCGTCGCTCACGGTCACCTCGACCATGACCTTGCCCTGGCGCGTACGCCGGCTACTGACCTTCTGGACCTGGGCGAAGACGGCGGCCTCGTCGCCCACGCTGAGATCCGAGAGGTCAACGCGCTTGGTGCGGTCGATGTAGCGACGCGGATAGATGGTCAGCAAATCGAACACGTTCTCGATCTCGAGTGAAGCCAGCGCGGCGACGCGTTTCTCGCCCACGTGGCGCAACTGGCTCACCGACACCTCGCCCAACTGGCGTAGTCGGCGCGGCGCCGCTTCGCTCACTCGATGCCGAAATAGTACGGGTAGAGCGGCTGGCCGCCCTGGTGCACTTCCACGCTGAGCCAGGGATACTCGTCGGCCAAGAACTCAGTGATCCTTCTGGTGTAGCCCGGCGTCGACCCGTCACCTTCGATGATGGTGATCAGTTCGTGCGGTGGCGTGACCAGCGCGGCGAGCAGCAGGTTGGCCGCGCCAGTAATCGAGTCGGCGATCGACTTCACACCGGTGGCGCTCAGTCCAATCCAGTCGCCTACGTGCACGTCACCGGCGTCGGTGTGGGCGTCGCGCACGGCGCGGGTGACTTCGCCGGCCAGAACGTGCGACGCCGACTCGCACATCGTGCGCGCGTTCTGCGCACCCGAGGCGTCGGGGTCGTAGGCCAGTAACGCCGCGAAGCCCTCCACGATAGAACTGGTCGGCACGACCGTCACCGCCGGCTCGACGAGCTGGTCGACCTGTTCGGCCACCGGGCGAATGTTCTTATTATTGGGCAGGATCACCACCTGGGCCGAACCCGTGGCCATGACCGCCTCCACTAGGTCGGCCGTCGAAGGATTCATTGATTGGCCCCCCTTGACCAGGGCGCGCACCCCCAGCGAGCGAAAGATTCGTCCCACGCCGTCACCGACGACGACCGCCACGACCGCCGTCGTGGGGGCGTCGTTGCGCGCGGCGTCGTCGGGCTGGTCGGCGCGACCCTCGCGCACCCAGCGCTCCTCGACGATCTGCTCGCTGAGGTCGGTGATGCGAATCTCGCGGGGCCGTCCGGCGTCGAGCGCCGCCTCGATGGCCGCGCCAATCTCGTCGGTGTGAATGTGGCAGTTGTAGAGCCCGTCGCCGCCGACGATCACGATCGAGTCGCCGATGCCGGCCCAGACCTCACGAAACGCGTGCATCCTGTGGTCGTCGGCGTCGAGCAGGTACATAACTTCGTAACGCAGATTGGCGACGTCGACCGGGCCGTGGGCCGGCGACGGCACGTACTCGTTGAGCACGATCGACTCGAGCGGCGGCGCTTCGGGCAGCGGGTCGTGCGCGACCACGCTGCACAGGGAGTCAAAGAACAACACCAGGCCCGCGCCGCCGGCGTCCACCACGCCGGCCTGCTTCAAGACCGGCAGTTGTTCGGGCGTGAAGGCGAGCGCCTCGCGGGCTCGCTCGCGCGCTCCGCGCACCGTTGAGGTGAGCGACGAGTCGTCGAGGCCCGCGCCCTGCGCTCCGGCGCGCGCGATCGACAGGATGGTGCCCTCAATCGGACGAACGACCGCCTGGCGGGCCATCAGGTCCGCGTGCACGAGGGATTCAACCAGCAGCGACGGGGAGATCTCGGCGACGGCCTTGAACTTCTCCACCAGGCCGCGCAGCAGCTGGGAGAGAATGACGCCTGAGTTGCCGCGCGCCCCCATGAGCGAACCATGGGCGACGGCCTGGCAGATCTCGGCCATGGCGGCGTCGGGGCCGAGCGGCTCGAGCTCGGCGACGACCGATTCAATGGTGAGCGTCATGTTGGTCCCCGTGTCGCCGTCGGGGACCGGGTACACGTTCAGTCGATTGATGACCTCTTTATGCGCGCGTAAGGCCTCCGCAAATGTTGCAATTGTGGCACACAGGTCTCGAGCGGACAGCGTCGTCGGAGAGGTCATTGCTAGCGATGCTACAATGGTCCTTCGCTTTACGCCGGCCCCCGCAACGGGTGGGAGCCGAGAACTAGGAGCACGTTCCCATGGCATCAGTCTGCGAAATCTGCGGCAAGAAGCCGTCGTTCGGCATGAACGTCTCTCACTCGCACCGGCGCACCAAGCGCCGTTGGAATCCCAACATCCAGCGCGTGCGTGCGCTCGTGGGGGGCAGCCCCAAGCGGGTCAACGTCTGCACCGGATGCCTGCGCTCGGGTAAGATTGTCAAGCCCGCCCGTCGACCGGCCGACACCTAGACCTTCAGAGTTTGTGCTGCCAGCCCCGTCGGGCGAAGGCCTCTTCGTCACAGAGACGCACCGACTGGTCTTGACGAATAGTGCCAATGGTGAGCGGGGCGCGAAGTCCCCGGTCGACGAATATCAAACGCAGTCGCGCCGGATCATCCGTCACGATCACCAATTCGTAGTCCTCTCCCCCACTGATCGCCTCTTCGGGGGTGGCGCCCGTTGCCACGGGCACGTGGCTCAACTCAAACCCAACGTGCGAGGCGTCGGCGAGGCGGTGAAGGTCAATACCCAGTCCATCGCTGAGGTCCATCATGGCGTGCGCGCCCGCCTGACGTGCGGCGATCCCCTCTTCAATGCGCGGACACGGCCGGCGGTGCGCGATCACCAACTCGTCGCTGAGCGCCGCCCCCGCGCGTCGTCGGCGCAGTCCGGCCGCCGAGCGGCCGAGCGGGCCCGTGACCAAGATCTCGTCGCCCGCTCGCGCGCCGCTGCGCAGCACGGCGCCTCGATCGGGACACTCGCCCATCACCGTGACGGCGACGGCGACGTCGCGTGATTGCGAAAGATCGCCCCCGACGATCGGACAATTGGTGATGGTCGCGGCGTCGGCCAGGCCGCGATGCAACTCTTCTAAGTCGGTACCGGGCGGCGCACTCACCGCCGCGACGGCCGCGCGGGGCCGGCCCCCCATGGCCGCCAGGTCCGACACGGCCGAGGCGAGCGCCTTGAAGCCCAAGTCCTCTAAGGGAAAGAGCTCGGCGTCGAGGTGCACGCCCAGCACGCACACGTCAGTACTGACCAGCGCCTGACCGACAAAAGGGGCTAAAACCGCGGCGTCGTCGCCCACGTGCACCTCGCCCTCGGGAATCATTCGCCGCGCGACTATGGCGGCGATACGCTCAAGTACGTCATCCTCGCGACGGAGCTGCGCACTTGGGGGAGTGGGCGGTTCAATCGACGCGTGCATGTCACTGTCTTATCAGGGCCACGTCGCAACGGCGCGTCGTGGGAGATAGAAGGGATTCACCTTGACGTACCCCACCCCCAACAAACGGCTCATTGAATGGGTTGGCGAGATGGCCCAGCTCACCACCCCGGATCGCATCCACTGGTGCGACGGATCGGCCGAGGAGTACGACGAACTCTGCCAGTTGCTCGTCGACAACGGTACCTTCACCAAACTCTCCGAGGCCAAGCGCCCCCATAGCTACTACGCGACGTCGGACGCGGGCGACGTCGCGCGCGTGGAAGACCGAACCTTCATCTGCTGTGAGAACGAAGAGGACGCGGGACCGACCAACAACTGGCGCGATCCCAAGGAAATGCGAGACCTGCTCACGGGCCTGTTTCGAGGGTGCATGAAGGGCCGCACCATGTACGTGGTGCCCTTTTCCATGGGACCGCTGGGGTCCAACATCTCGCACATTGGCGTCGAGATCACGGATTCGGCCTACGTGACGGTCAGCATGCGCATCATGACCCGCATGGGCCGCGGCGCATTGGAAGTCCTGGGCGAACACGGCGTCTTCGTGCCCTGCCTGCACTCGGTGGGCGTGCCGCTCGAGGACGGCGAAGAGGACGTCACCTGGCCCTGCGACGCAGAAAACAAGTACATCGTGCACTTCCCCGAGACCCGCGAAATAATCTCTTACGGTTCGGGTTACGGCGGCAACGCCCTCTTGGGCAAGAAGTGCTTCGCGCTGCGTATCGCCTCGGCCATGGCGCGCGACAACGGCTGGCTCGCCGAGCACATGCTCATCTTGAAGCTCACCAATCCCCAGGGCGAGTCTCGCTACGTCACCGGCGCGTTCCCGAGCGCCTGCGGTAAAACCAACCTCGCGATGATGGTGCCGTCGCTGCCGGGCTGGAAGGTCGAGACGGTGGG
>PLXU01000098.1 GCA_003151555.1 Acidimicrobiaceae bacterium
GTTCCTGCCAGAATGGAACGGAACTGGTGTGCCGAGGCCCTGGTCTGGGTGAAGCCGTGCAGCCAGACGAAGGTCGGGCCGGCACCTTCGCGCTGAACACTGAGGAGTGACATTGCAAAAGAGCGTACCGAGCCCGAACGACGTCCAGGCAACGTTCGCGGCGACGCTTTTTGACGAATGGTGTCGCGCCGGCCTGCGCGACGTGGTGATCTGTCCCGGTTCGCGTTCGACCCCGCTGGCCCTGGCCAGCGCCGAACGAGCCGAACTTACCTTGCACGTTCGCCTCGACGAGCGAAGTGCCGGGTTTTTCGCGCTCGGTCGCGCTCTGGTGACCGCGCGACCGGTGGCCATCGTGGTCACCAGCGGCACCGCCGCGGCCGAACTCCACGCCGTCGTCGCTGAAGCCGATCGGGCGAACGTACCGTTACTGGTCCTGACCGCCGACCGCCCCCCAGAATTGCACGGCGTGGGAGCGCCCCAGACAATCGAACAGGGTCACCTCTATGGCACTATGGTTCGCCGCTTTGAAGAACCCGGCGTGGCCCAGCTCGACCAGTCGTCCACGTGGCGCCACCTGGCGAGCGTTCTCTGGCGCGCCGCCAGCGGCGACGCCGGCGCGTCGGGTCCCGTGCACCTCAACGCCGCTTTTCGTGAACCGCTGATTGGTGCGCCGCTGGATCTGCCTGCACCACTCGAGCTCGCGACGGCGACGCCGGCGAAGCCCGAGGTACCCGTGCTGGGCGTCGACGGCCAACGTGTGCTCGCGGTGGTGGGACTCGGCGCGCAACTTGAGAGCGTGGAGCACTGCCTGGCGCTGGACTGGGTGGTGTTGGGCGACGCGACGTCCCGTTCGACCACGGCGTACTTTGACCCCCTGCTGCGTGACGACGACTTCGCGCGGATGGCCGCCCCCGACCTTGTCGTGCGCTTGGGAGGCCTGCCGGCGTCGAAGGTACTCCAAGAGCGCCTGAAGCAGTGGGCGGTGCCGATGGTGGCCCTGAGCGGGGCCGGTCAGGTCGCCGACCCGGACCGATTGGTCGGCGTGACCATGGACGGCCTGCCTCATCGCGACGGCGTGGGTCTTCGCGCCGATCCGGCGTACGCCACGTGGTGGCGCGACGCTTCAATCCGGGTCGGCGAGTGGTTGGCCGCTCACGAAGCTGACGACGACGCCTTGGACGAACCGGCCGTCGCGAGGGCCCTTGTTGCCGCGAGCGCCCAATTCGACGTGCCGCTGGTGATTGGCTCCTCGATGCCGGTGCGTGACGTCGAGTGGTTCGCGCCACCGCGTACCGGCCCGACCTATTCCAATCGAGGGGCCAACGGCATCGACGGGGTGGTGTCCACCGTGTTGGGCGTGGCGGCCGGCGATCGAGCGCTCGGGCTGGTGGGCGATCTGACGTTGCTGCACGACGTGTCGGGACTGGTTGACGGTCTAGGCGAATCGGGGGGCAGCTGTGTGCTGGTGGTCGCGCACAACCACGGAGGGGGCATCTTCTCCTTTCTGCCCCAAGCGACGTCGCTCGCCGCGCCACGCTTTGAACAGCTCTTCGGGACGCCGCGAGCGCGTAATCTGGCGGCCATCGCCGAAGCCTTCGGCCACGCCAGCGTGACCGTCACGACGAGAGCGGAACTGCGCGACGTCATCGCCACGGGCCTTGATCGAGACGGTCTCACTGTTGTCATTGTCCAGGTGCCGTCGCGAGAACAAAATGTCCGACGTCACGAAGTGCTCAATCTCGCCATCCAAAAGTGCTGGCGCGCGGAGGTGCCGTGATCGCGACGTTGCCTACATCGTTGCTGGTGGATTTCCCTTTGGCCTTCGCGGCCGGCTTCGTCTCCTTCGCCTCACCCTGCGTGTTACCGCTCCTGCCGGGCTACGTTGCCTTCTTGAGCGGCGCGACCGGCACGCTCGAGGGCAAGTCCGGGCGCGGCCGGGCGTTCGTGGGCTCGCTCGCTTTCGTGCTGGGTTTCGCCGTGCTGTACGTGAGTTTTGGCGCGATCTTCGGCGAGGTCGGCAGCGCACTCAAGACCCATCAGCGCCTGCTCGAAGAGATCTTCGGCGTCATCACCGTTTTCCTTGGCCTTTTTTTTGCCGGTTGGTGGCCGTCGTCGTGGTTGCAGCGCGATGGGCGCATCCACCACGTGCCGCGCGTCTCGGTGCTCGGCGCGGCGGCGCTGGGTTTCACCTTCGCGCTGGGTTGGACGCCGTGCATCGGTCCGACCCTGGCGAGCATTCTGGGACTCGCGGGCTCGGCTTCGGGCGCGTCGGACATTCGTGGATCGATACTGGCCTTCGTGTACTGCCTCGGGCTCGGTTTGCCCTTTGTCGTGGCGGCGCTCGCCACCGAATGGATGTCGACGGCGTCTAACTGGTTGCGCCGCCACCACAAGGCCATCGGTCGCATCGGCGGCATCATGTTGATCCTCATCGGGTTGGCTGAGGTCACGGGCGCGTGGCACGCCTTCGTGTTGTGGCTGCAGACTCACGTGCCGGTCACGACGGCACCGTTCTAGTTTGGGCGGGCCCGTAGACTGGACCAATGAAACTCCGTGATGATTGGCAATTTCGTGGTCTGGTTCACCAGGTCACCGACGACGGCGTGCTCGAGCGCCTGAGTCAGGGTGGCGTCACGGCGTACATCGGATTCGACCCCACGGCGTCCTCGCTGCACCTCGGCAGCCTGTTGCCGATCTGCAACCTGCGCCGGCTCCAACTGGCGGGCAACCGGCCCATTGCCCTGGCCGGCGGCGGCACCGGACTCATTGGCGATCCCAGTTTCAAGGCCGCGGAGCGCCCGCTCTTAGACAAGGAGCAACTCGACGCCAACGTCGAGGCCATTCGTGAACAGCTGGGTCACTTCTTGGATTTCACGTCCGACGCCGGTCCGGCCCAGGCGCTGCTGCTCAACAACGCGCAGTGGTTGACCACCGTCACGCTGACCGACTTCCTGCGCGACGTGGGCAAGNNGTGGGCAAGCACTTCACCGTCAATCAGATGGTGGCCAAGGATTCGGTCAAGAGTCGACTGGACCGCGACGACGTCGGGCTCTCGTTCACCGAGTTCTCCTACATGTTGCTCCAGGCCTACGACTTCCTGCGACTAAACCTGGACCACGGATGCACGCTGCAACTAGGCGGATCGGACCAGTGGGGCAACATCACCATGGGTACCGAATTGATTCGCAAGGTGACTGGCACGCCCGCGGCCGGACTGACGTCGCCGCTGCTGCTACGCCCGGACGGCCAGAAGTTGGGCAAGTCGGAAATGGGCATGGGCGACACCTGGCTCGACGCCTCGATGACTTCACCGTTTGCCCTACACCAATGGTTGCTCAACTGCGACGACGACATGATGCCCCAGATGCTGCGCTTCTTCACCTTCTTGGATCACGAATCGATCTTGCAACTCGACGAAGCGACCGCGCGCTCGCCCCAGGAGCGCCAGGCCCAACGCGCGCTCGCCAACGCCGTGGTAGCCATGGTGCACGGCAGCGCCGCCGCCGCCAACGCCGAGCGGGCCGGCGAGGCGCTCTTCAGTGAAGCCATCGCCGACCTGGACGAGGCCACGTTGCTCCAAGTGGTCGCGGACGCGCCATCGTCAACCCTGTCGCGGTCGGAGCTGGCCGGCGGCGTCGACGCCGCCGAACTGTTGACGCGCTGCGAACTCGCCAGTTCCAAGGGCGAGGCGCGACGATTCATCGAGCAGGGCGGCGTGTACGTCAACAACGTGCGCATCGAACCTCTGCAGCCAGTCAATCTGTCCAGTGTCTTGCACGATCGCTACCTGGTGCTGCGAAGGGGTCGGCGTCAGATGCACCTCGTGGTTATTGCGTGACCAAGACAGTGGTGGCGCTGCTCGTCGCGGGCCTGCTGCTGAGCGCGTGTGGCACGATGAGCTTGGCGTCGGCAACGAGGTCGTGGGTGCGCCAAAGTCAATTTCGCCAGAACCTGCCGACCCTCACGCGCGACGTACGCACATCGGCGAGCGAACTTCGACTCAGCACGGCGAGCGCCAACGACCTGCATACGGTGTGCGCGGTGCTCGACGTCGACAGCGAGGCCGCGAACTCCTCGCTGCCCACCCCCGATAGTCAGGCCACGGCGTTGCTGTCCCAGGCCTACGACGACTTCGGGGCCGGGGCCACTAAATGCTTTGACGCATACTCCAATCCGTCCGCTCGCAAGGCGGCGCTCACCTGGCTCCGCCTCGGCATGGCCGCGCTTTCGGAAGCAACGGTCCGCGTCGACGTGGCGACGGGCCTGTCCCCTTAGCCCTACGTGGGCGGACGAAGGTCGATCTCGAAACGCAAGATGCCGTCGTCGAGCGTCGCGGTCGCGTCGCCCAACATGGCGAAGTCCTGAAAATCGATTTTTGCCGCTTCGAGGAAGCGCAAACGCTCAGGTCCTTCGACCGGCGGCAGGCCCCGTCGTTTGACTGCCTCGGCTCGTTCTCTAAATCGCAGGACCATCTCATTGGGATCAAAGGCATCGCTCACGCAGGGGATTCTAGGGGTCCGATCGTAACTTTGAGTTGGTATCATGGGTACTCGGTGCAGTTCTTCTGCGCCTCGGTTGCTGCCAGCTATGGCCCGCGGCCAGTGAGGAGTTGACGTGAAAAAAGGCCGCCATCGTCGGTTTGTTGAGGCTCGCGAACTCAAGCATTCCACGGGACCCCGGGCTACCACGTGCGTCGAATGTGGCGCGGCGCCCGAGGACGTGCACGCGGAGTGGTGCCTCGCCGAAGAGGACCGTTTCGACGAGATTCTCGGTTCGCTGCCGCGAACTCCCTCCAACGAAGAAGATCCCCTGAACGCCGAGGGCTAGGCCCGTTTGCGAAGTACCGGGTGCTCGAGGCGCGTCGGCTTGGGCTGGGCTGCCCGGTGATCCATGTAGGCCCGCAGCTGGCCGTAGACGACTTTGCCCACCATCGCGGTCAGTTCCTCGGACATTGAATCAACCACGCGGGTCTTGCCCACGAAGGCGTCGGGCGATTCGGTGCACCACCAATGAAATTCGTCGCCGCCTTCACCCCAGTCGCCGCGGTCCCACTGCGAGATGCGCGTTATGACGCGACCGTTCTCTTGCACCTCGTCCACCCGGTGCAGGGGTAGCTGCCAGCAGACCTCGGGCTTTAAGGGGATGTAGCTCTCGTCGTTATCGATGGCCATCACGTGCAGCGCGCACCCGGGGCCGCGCGCGAAATCGGGTCGATTGAGAAAAATGCAGGCGTCTTGGACGAGGCGGGTCGTCATCTCGCCGTTCTTCTTCACTCGCGTCGTGCCGTTCTTGCCCCGCGATTTGAACTGCCACTGATCGGCCGTGAGACGTAGGGCCGCCTTTTCGACGCGGCGGCGATCCTTGTCGTCGGTGAAGTGCGCGCCGTAGCTGCAGCAGCCCTGGACCAGCTCTGGGGTCGGCCCCGTCAGCACGCCCTGACAGCCGTTGCCGAAGATGCACGTCCAGTTGCTCTCAAGAAAGGTCACGTCGAACATCCAGGTTCGCTGGCGCTTGTTGTCGTCAAAACTCACCCACTCGTGGGCGTCGCGTGGTATTGCGGTCACGGAGAGAACTTAGTGCGCGACGAACGTTTGAGCGGTCACCCCTACACTGTTTGGATGACTACCGTCGAGACGTTTGACATCTTGAAGCTCACCGACGAGGCGCGCGACGTGGTGCTCGACGCGCTGGCGAGCGAAGACCAAGGCGACGGTCTCGCGCTGTGGGTGGAGGTGACCGGTACCCGGGGAGCAGGATATTCCTACGACCTCTACTTCTCCGACCGCGCCGATGCACCCGAAGGCGCCGCGATTGGCCAAGACGGTGACGTCACCATTGTGATTCCTCCCAACAGTATCGATCGTCTGCGCGGCAGCCGTCTGGAGTTTGCCAGCGATGGTGGCGGGGGATTAGTGCTCGTCAATCCGAACGTGCCCACGCCCGAGGAGATCAACCCCGGAGTGCCACCCGCGATTTTGGAGTTGGGCTTGGAGGGTCCGCTGGCCGTCTTCGCGATTGGCGTACTCGATCAGCACGTGAACCCTTCGATTGCCTCGCACGGAGGTCGAGCCGACCTCGTGGCCCTGGACGAAGACAAGAAGATTGCCTACATCAAGATGTCCGGTGGCTGTCAAGGTTGCGCCATGAGCCGCCTGACCCTCACCCAGGGCATCGAGGCGACGTTGCGCGACGCGATCCCCGAACTCACCAACGTGATCGATGTCACGGATCACGCCTCGGGCGACAACCCCTTCTACGCCAACGAGAACTAATTGTTAGGTCGGCGTCGACCTAGAATTGGTCGATGTTGCGCTTTCTAACTGCCGGCGAGAGCCACGGACGTTCACTGATGGTCATCGTGGAGGGCCTGCCCGCCGGTCTAGCGATCACCGCCGAACAGGTGGGCGACCAGTTGGCGCGGCGCCGCCTTGGCTACGGCCGGGGTCCTCGAATGCGCTTCGAGCGCGATGAGCTCAATCTGAGCGCCGGCATCCGCCACGGGCGCACGCTCGGTTCACCGGTCGGCATTGAGATCTTGAACTCCGAATGGGCCAAGTGGGAGCAGGAGATGTCACCGGCCCCGGGGACGCCGGGCAACAAGCTGACCCAGCCCCGTCCCGGTCACGCCGACCTGGCGGGCATGCAGAAGTACGGCTTCGA
>PLXU01000041.1:0-19883 GCA_003151555.1 Acidimicrobiaceae bacterium
TGCGAACCGACCCCACCGACCCGCCCGTGGCGGAAGTGAGCGCGATAGCCCTCGACTTCGCGTCGCGCACCGCCGCAGCGATGAGCCGAGGTCGGAGTTTCTGCAGGGTGCTCACGTAGTACTGCGGTCCCGAGGAGTCGATGTTTGCACCTGTCTCTAGAACCTGGCCAATGCCTTGGCTGAGCTTCTGAATGAGATAGACGTTGTCCGAGTTCACCGTGATGTTACGGCTCGCCTGATAGTTCAGGATCTTGCCCGTCGGATTGCCGTTGATGAACTGCTCGTTGTTCGACGTCGAGACGCCACTCAGCACCAACTTCGAGACGTCGATCCCCCCACTCTTGAGGTATGCGCTAAGGGACTTCACGTCAGCAGCCACAATCGAGACGGCCCCACGGGCGGTGGGGGCGATCTCCTGCGCCGTCAACGTCCACACCACTTGGTTGGCGGAGACGGCAGCCGACGCCTCGCCGGTGATAGTGATGCCGGTGACGCTGCCGCGCACCGACACCCCGCGGCCGACGGCAACCAAGCCAATAACGAGGGACACCGCGACGAGTAGTGAACTGACCATCAACGCAACGCCGATCGGAACGCTTCGCTTTTGTTCGCTCACGATGTGAGACTACCTCAACTCGAGACGCAGAATCCGAGTTGATTGCCGACCACCAGGAGCGAAAGTCCGGACGCGTATGGTCGCACCAACAGGTTGATGGCGTCGAGCGTCAGAGACCGCCAGCGCATCACGATTCCGGCCATATTGAGCCGTGCGGCGATGTTCGTGCGCAACCGCTATTTCCCTGACCGTGCGCCGGGGCCAATCAGCACCGTGGCAAACCGGATCGCGAGAGAGTTGCCAGCAGGTGACCCTCACTGCGCCGCACGCGAGATTGTCGAACCATTGACAACGGTGCCAATCGGAGATCGTGATCGGCCCGGCCGATTGCCGAGAGCGATGAAGTCCGTCCACCGGCTGAAGCCCGACGTGCGGCGTCTGGGTTCTTGGTGCCGACGAGTCGGTTTCGACCGTTCGCTAGAGGTTCTGCTCCATCTGCGCGATTTCCGCGAGCTGGGCTTCACGGTCCAGCTTGGACGGTATCTCGAAGTACGGACTTCCCTTGAACCAGTAGTAGGCCATCGGAATAAAGCCGAGGGCCATCGCACCTAGACCAACCGCCAGCGTTGTGCCGTTGAGACCGGGGATCACCTTGATGAAGATGTACGCCATGAAGAACGCGCCGAGCAACGGCCACAGGCCCATGAAGATGAAGTTGCTCACTGACTTGAAGAGTTGACGTCGATACAAGATCACGACCGACACGCCGGCGAGGCCGTAGTAGATGCAGATCTGGAGTCCTATCGCGTTGAAACCGTCGGTCATGATGGTGGCGATTGATCCCACGTACTGGCTGCCGATGAAGAGGAGAACCGAGAGAACGGTCACGGCCAACGTCGCGACCAGCGGCGTCTGGCGAACGGGGTGCGTGCGACCCAGCGCCGCGGGCAGTGTGCGGTCACGACCCATAGTGAACAACGTACGCGTCACCTGGATCAGCGTCGTCTCCAGGGTGGCGACCGTTGACAGCAACACGGCAGCGACGATGAGCTTGCCGCCGGTCCCGTGCCAGACCGCCTGACCGAGGACCTGCAAGATGTCCGCAGCGTTGTTGGGGTTGGTCATCTGGGCGGACGTCAGGACCATGTTGGCCGAAACGGTGAAGACTTCGAAGAGCAAGAAGACGATGAGCGCGCCGAGGAACCCGCCCATGCCCGAGGTCTTGTGCGCGTCCTTGGTCTCCTCATTGAGATTGGCTGTGACGTCCCAGCCCCAGAAGTAGAACGTCGCCAAGAGCGCCCCGGCCACGAAGCCCGATGAGCCGTGCGCGTGGAAGATCGAGAACGAGAACCAGTGCCACGAGAAATTGGTGACGTGGTGGGCGTGAAAAATCGCCAACGCCGCGAAGAGGAGGAGCAAGAATACTTCGACGCACGACATGATGATTTGCACCTTGACGGTGACGGTGACTCCCGAGGCCACGGCCCCCACCATTAAGAGGAAGAACACCGTACCAAAGATCGTGATGAGATCCTTGTTTGATGCAGCGGAGGTCGAGAACAAGCTCAGCACGCTCGAACCGGCCGGAAAGGTCGCGATCACCATGAAGATGAGCGCCGACACCACGACCGCCCACCCGGACAGGTATCCGAGGATTGGGTGCAGCGCCCGGCGAACCCACGAGTAAGCCGCGCCGGCGTGCTGGTCATTCTTGCTCAAGTAGTTGAACGCGAACACGATGCCGAACATAAAGAATCCGCAGTAGAGCAGCGCCGCAGCACCACCGTAGAGGACCGCGCCGAAGAGGGCGGTCGTCGTCGCGGCGATGGAATACGCCGGAGCGGATCCCGCGACACCCATGATCGCCGAGTCAAAGAGATTCAGCACCCCGTGGCGCAGTTGATCCTTTTCGGAACCAGGCTTTAAGTCCTCTGCGGTGCCGGTCATGGCTGCCTCTTTCGTCGTGGTGGAACTATCACCTTTAATTGAGAATTGACAGTCGAAATGTAACAGGTCCCTTCTGCTTGACGTGGCTTCACCGCCGATGCGCCCAACTTTTGCCCATGCCACGTTGTCTACCTGAGCCGGTCTCAGAAATTGAAATCAACTTACTTGCGTTGTAAATGCCTTTACAAAGCACGTTCCCGCTGATCGACGAGGAGCCGCTCACATCCTTCGGCCGGCAACGGCTTTGAAAAGAGGTAGCCCTGTCCGAATTCACATCCGACACTGCGCAGCAGGTCAACCTGCTCTCTCTGCTCTATGCCTTCGGCGATGCTTCGCATGTCCATGGACTTTGCTAGATGGCAGATCTCCTCGACGAGCAAAAGAGTGCGCGTTGACGTGAGCACTTCAGCAATGAAGGAAATATCAAGTTTCAAGTGATCGAATGGAAAACGGCGCAAGTACGAGAGGGAGGAGAACGCGGTACCGAAATCATCGAGTGCCATTTTCACGCCAAGATCTCTCAACCGGGTGAGGAGTTGTATGGTCGGCTCTGAATCTTCAAGTAGAACTGATTCGGTGATCTCGAAAACCAGTGTTCCGGGATGGAGATCGGCGCCGGTGACCATACCCGACACTTTCTCGAAGAGACCGTCGTCGTGGAGATCGGTGACCGATGCGTTGACGCTCATCCACAGTGGGGTTACCGTGGAGAAGCGGTCCTGCCACGGCTTCAACTGCGACACCGCCTGCTGCCAGCACCATTTGTCGATCTCAACAATGAAGCCAACCTCCTCCGCCAACGGCAGAAACGAAGCGGGAAAGAGCAGGCCACGATCAGGGTGCTGCCAGCGAACAAGCGCCTCAAAGCCAACGATTCGCATGCTTTCTAGCTCCACGATCGGCTGGAAGTGCAGGACCAGTTCTTCGAGCGACGGCAGCGATGCCGTCTCTTCATTCGCGACCGGGCGATCCTCCGCCACGTTAAACACCGCTTCTCGCAATTCCTGGATTGCCCGCGTTTTTCGAACCCACGCGGAACTCCCGGCCTTCATCGAGGCGTAGAACGCTCCGGGGCGCTCCGAACCGGAAAGTGTGACGATCTTCAAGCTGGGATCCTGCTCTCGAAGCATCAGAATGGCACTGGGCGCATCCATGTCTGGGAGCGTGTAGTCGATGATGACAACATCCGGACGCTGCGTCAGACAGACTTCAACACCCTCCATCGCCGTGATCGCCGTGCCCACAACGACGATCCGCGAATCAGCGCAGAGCAACCGAACGATGCTTTGCAGGATCATCTCGTGGTCGTCGATCACGACGACCCTGATAGGTTGACGCTCAACCGGCATGGTCCAAGGCCTTTCGTACGTGCTCCAACAGTATCGTCTGATCAAACGGCTTCTCGACCATCAAGAACTCGGTGCCGAGCATCTGTTCGGCGTCGAGTACCGGCAGAGCGTGACCCGACATATAGAGCAACCGCACGTCGGGGCGAAGTTTCAGGACTTCCCTAGCGACCGCCGGGCCCTGCATTACCGGCATGATGACATCGGTGAGCAAGAGATGAATCGTCCCGTCAAAGTTCGCGGCTATATCGATTGCCTGCGCTCCGCCCGTGGCAGTGAGCACCTGATAGCCGCTTCTGACCAGTATCCTTCTCGTCACTTCGAGTAGGGCCTCCTCGTCGTCGACGACCAGGATCGTTTCGGTGCCGACCAGATTGAGAAGCGAGCGATCGATACTGTCCAACGCCACCTTCGCGGAATTGTGTTGCGCCGCCGGGAGCAGAACGGTTATTGACGTCCCGACGCCATCATCGGTATAAATCTTGGTATAGCCACCCGACTGCAATACGATCCCGTAGACAGTCGCGAGTCCAAGGCCGGATCCTTCGCCTCTCGCCTTGGTGGTGAAGAACGGCTCGAACGCGCGATCGCGCACTTCTGCGGACATACCTGTACCGTCGTCGCTGACACGCATGCACACGTACTCACCTACCGGTACGCCGACGGGGTATTCCTCGTTGTTCGTTATGTGTCGTTTCGAAGTCGTAATCGATAATGAACCTCCAGACGGCATGGCGTCGCGGGCATTAATCGCGAGATTGAGCACGACCTGTTCGATCTGACCCGGATCAGCTACTACGGTCATTTGGTCGTCAGACAGATTGATTACAAGTTCGATCTGCTTGCCGATCGTGCGACGCAAAATCTGCTCCATTCGAGTGATGGCATCGTTAAGATTCAGTTCGCGCGCCTGCACTACTTCGCTGCGCGCGAAGGAAAGCAACTGGTGGGTGAGCTGACTCGCTCGTTCCGCGGCCGCTTGAATCTGGTTGACATCCTTAAGCACAGCCTCCCAACGGTCGCCCGGAGTAGTTACGGTTGCCTTCGTCAGCTCTTCACCGACGAACGACGCGTAGTTGAGTATCACCGCGAGAAGATTGTTGAAATCATGGGCTACGCCTCCAGCGAGTTGTCCGAGACTCTCCAGGCGTTGCGACTGATGTAACTGGACCTCAACCTTGTCACGTTCAACCTCCGCCACGTGACGCGCACCCTCCGCGATTACCTTTTCGCCTTCGGCCAACTTCATCACTTCTTCGGAAACACGACTTCGCTCGAGGGAGGCGCTTTCGGCCGCCAGCGAGCTCGTCGCCTCCTGCGAGCTGGCGAGGAGCTGCAGTTCAGCGCTTTTTAACGCGGCATCCATTTCGTCAAATTCATCGCCCGAAGAACTCTCAAACTCAAGGGGCTCGCCCCGGCCGAGACGATGGGCGTTGCGCACCGCCGTCTTAAGGCGACGGGTGACGAAGCGTGAAAAATAGGCGGCAGCTAGTACGCTGCCCACGACGCTCAGGAGCAATCCCACCAGTTCGCCCGCAGTAACTCCGTCCTCGAAGGTGGCGATCTGTCTCATCCCGACGAGATCTTTCGCCGTTTCATAGTTCTCTAATTGGGTGATCTGCGCGCGAAGCCTGTCCATGACGGACTTTCCAATCTTCAGGGGTCCCAGGAGTTGTGCTTCGGTTGCACCAGAGCTAGCAAGTGCGTGCACCCGAGTAAGTGACGCGAACTCTGCATCAACGAGGGTCAATATTGGTCGGGTTGGCACACGTGAATCTGATTTGAAGACGGCACTTCGTAACGCATCTTCATCCTTGAGCCGGTGGCGGAGCGCTGCATAATAGGGCTGGAGAAACGATGCATTCCCGGTGAGAGCGAAGCCCCTGACACCGGTTTCGGCGTTCAAGGCGTCGAGGAGGATCGTTGCGCTGGCGGTATTGACTTGCGTCGTGGCAAGGTCGGTGCTTCTTTCACTTCTCTCGCGGGACTGCAGAAAGAGACTCGACAAGACAACCAGCACCAGGACCAGCAGGGGCAACGCAGCGCTCCAGAGCGCCTTGGTCCGTACGCCAACGAACCTTTTGGGGGCAGAATCTACGATGACAACGCGGGATCAATCATTAACCAACCCTTCGTCGGACTATCGGCAATTGTAACCCATGAAGGCGCCAATTTGAGCTTGACCCATTGAGCGAACCACTCTTATGAGGATATGGCCGCCTCATCGCCGAATTGCCGCTGAGTTCGTCCTGAAGTTCTTTTCATGGCTTCTCTAACCGATCATCATGCCGCACGTCACAGCGTCAACTTCTTCGCTCGTCACATCGGTGGCTACGCCACGTCATCGTGATTGGTCGCTCGATCAACGAGCTCACACTCACACTCTGCTGTATGCGCCGTCGATGAGGATATTCGAGCCCGTGAGAAACGGAGCTACGCCGCTGCAAAGGAATGCCGCACTTTCGGCAATCTCTTCGACGGTGCCGAATCGTCCGATTGGATGGCGCGAGAGCAACACCCTTTCAAAGGCGCGCCCATCGTTCATCCCCTCCATAACGTTTTCGTGCAACGCGGTCCTCACCACGCCCGGCATCAGGGTATTGGAGATAATTCCCCTCGATCCGTACTCCACCGCAATGTGGTCCGAGAGCATGTTGAGGGCGGCCTTGGAAATGTCGTAGGCGCAGTCACCGGCCCACACGGTCACCGCGCACACCGAACTTATGTGCAGCATCGATCCCCCTCCCGCGGCCAAGAGGTGCGGGATTGCGAATTTGGACACGAGAAACGGACCGCGAGTGTTGACCGCCATGATCTCGTCGAATTTCTCAATCGGCCAGTCCGCGACGTCGTGCCACTCGTTGGCGTCTATGCCCGCGTTATTGACCACGATGTCCAACCCGCCCAGCGCTTCGACCGTCCTCGCCACCACGCTCTCTGCCTCGTCGGCCTTGGCGACGTCGCCAAGCACCGCAGTAGCTTGGCCACCGCCCTCTTCAATCTGACGGCACGTTCGGCTGACCCANNCTCCGTATCTCGCCCCCCAACCGCGACGGCCACCCCCTCGCTCGCCAGTTTCATCGCGATCGCCTGACCAATTCCGCTCGACGCGCCTGTGACGAGGGCTCGCTTGCCCGCAAGGTTCTCCACTTGGTTCCTCTCTCTCGTACTACGCCTGTGCGACCGAACTGTGGCTAGACAACGGTACTCTCGCCCAACCTCGGGAGTGTCACCCTCCACCTTCCTATCGCCCGATAGTGACCAATGTTCCTCGTCCTCTGGAGCCAGTGTCAATGTGCTGCACCACTACGACGCCCGCGAGTCGCTTACGCTCAATTCAAAACTCCAGTGCTTGGCGAGTCCGGACGAGACCGTCCAGGACTGGCCAGCCGATGATGCCGCTTCCAATGAATCATCCGGTGCGCTGGTCGGTTCAATTGCCGCCACTGGACGACGCGAGAGAGAACAGTTATCCAGCCACAGTCCGGTCCACGGAATCTGGGACCCTCGCCAATCGAGCGTGAGTTGAGTTCCGTCGGGATCTGTCAATGAGGCCACAACGATTTCACTTAGTGCGCGCGTAAAAAACTTCTGCCCTTGACCTGCGTCCGAGACGTCGGCGATGACGACACCGCTGTCGGGCCACGACACGGATGTCCTCGCGCCGTCGTCGTGCACCTGCTCAAAGCTGCTCGACCCGTTGTCGACGACCACCTTGGTTCCCGGTTGCAGTGCGAAGAGCGGGTGCGCCGCCCAAAGAAACCTGAGATCATCATCACTGGTTGACACCCGGTACTCCACTCGCACACGACGGTTGTCGAGGGTCAACGTTCTCTCGAATAGGTACGGGAGAACTTTGCCATTTACGCGAGTGGACACTGAACTTGAGGATTGTCGCGTCACTTCCCACGGCACTCGCCAGAGTTCGCCGTGATCGGGCAGNNGACTTTTCGACGTCCGCGGGCCCGACCAACGTGCCGTCGGCCTGCTCGAGCCACTCTCGACCGCGATCGGTATCGACGAGACTGGTGATCTTGCCTCCGCGTTCGGGCATCATCGTAAGGGCGATTCCCTCGGCCTCCAGGTGGATCACCAGGAGAGAACCGTGCCCTGGTGGCTCACGATTCGACGGCCTTCTGACTCTCGGGATCGAAGAAGTGCATTCGCTCGGGGAAGATGGTGAAAAGCGCATCTTCGCCCACGCGCACGTCCGCGCGCGGTTCGACGCGCGCGACGCCCTCGCCCACGATGTCGATGGCGATCGAGTCCAGTTCATCGCCCTTGACTTCACTCTGGATGTCGCCACCCACGCGCGTGGCGTCAATGGAAAAGTGCACCAACAACTCCGCCCCCAACGCTTCGATCTCTTCGACGTGGGCCTTCATTACTCGGCCCGGGACGTACTCGCCGTCGACGACCGGGAGGTCCTCCGCGCGAATTCCGACGATAAGTTTTCGTCCACGAAACGCGGCCAGGCCGGGACGGCGTTGATGGACCGCCTCGCCGATTAGAAGCGACTGCGAACCGAGCTGCAGGGAGGTTCCGTCATCGCTCAAGACCGCCTCAAAGAGATTCATGGCGGGCGATCCAATGAACGCCGCGACGAAGAGATTGGCGGGATTGGAATAGAGAACCTGGGGATGTTCGCATTGCTGCAGCACGCCCAGGCGCATGACCGCGACCCGGTCGCCCATGGTCATGGCCTCGGTCTGGTCGTGGGTAACGTACAGGGTCGCCACGCCAATGCGCCGCTGAATCCGGCGAACTTCGGTGCGCATTTGCACGCGTAGCTTGGCATCCAAGTTCGACAACGGTTCGTCCATGAGGAAGACCTTGGGATCGCGCACGATCGCCCGTCCCATCGCGACTCGCTGTCGTTGGCCGCCCGACAGTAAGCCCGGCTTCTGATGAAGCAGATCGGTGAGACCGAGGATCCCGGCGGCGATCGCCACCTTCTTCTTGATCACGTCCCTCGGTATCTTCCTCAGGCTCAGGCCAAAGGCAATGTTCTCGGCGACCGACATGTGGGGGTACAGGGCGTAGTTCTGAAAGACCATGGCCACGTCACGTTCTTTCGAGGTGAGTTTGTTCGCGATCCGGTTGTCGATGCGTAGCGTGCCCGACGTAATCTCCTCCAAGCCCGCGACCATGCGCAGCGCCGTGGTCTTGCCGCACCCCGATGGTCCGACCAGCACCATGAACTCGCCTTCGGCGACCGCAATGTCGAGCTCGTGCACCGCCTTAAATCCGTTGGGGTAGATCTTGGACACCTTTTCAATCGAGATCGACGCCATCGTGCCTTCCTTCTTGCAGCGTTGGAGTCGCAAAACGTGTGCCCGTCATGGGAGGCTCTAGACCTTGACCGTTCGACGCGCAACTTCGTCGTCGTCGAGCACGATGCCCAGACCCGGTCCTCCCGGCAGTCGAAGCATTCCCTGTTGCGGCACGAACGGGGTCTTCAGTATTGAACCGGCGCGCTTGGACGCCGTGACCGGGTATTCAATGAGCCTCTCGCCCGGCAGCGAGGCAACGAACTGCAATGTGGCGGCTAGCAGGACGTCGGTGGAGAAACAGTGTGGAATCACTACGGCGCTCGCGCTGTACTCGCGACACATCGCGGCGAGATCACGGGCGCTGGTGAAGCCGCCGCATCGACCGAGGTCGGGCTGGAGGATGCTCACGCCCGCGTCGACGAGGGCGCGAAAGGTCGCCACGTTGGAGTGCGCTTCACCGCAGGCCACCCTCACCCCTACGCTGGCGGTGAGTCGTTCGTACGAACGAAGGTCGTCAGCCAGGAATGGCTCTTCGAACCAGAAGAGTCCGTATGGTTCGGTCCTTCGACAGAACTCCTGGGCACTGCGCAACGAATAGGCCATTCCCCCGTCGATCATGAGTTTGCGGTTCGGCCCGAGGGCTGCGCGCGCGGCGGCGACCAACTCTTCGTCGCGCCCAAGGTCTCGCCCGAGCGGTCCCCAACCGAGCTTGAGGGCGCAGAGGCCCTCGTCGACCACGCGCTTAGCGATTCTCGTAACCTCCTCGACGGTCTCGGGCATGACCTCGCTCGCGTAGACCTCGACCTCGCTCGACTCCTCGCCGCCCAGGAGTTGGGTAACCGAGAGGCCGGCCACCTTGCCCAGCAGGTCCCACAGCGCCATGTCGACGGCGCTCATGGCGTGCAGGGCCGCGCCGTCACGACCATAGTGATAGCTACTTAAGAACATCTGGTCCCACAGCGGACGAATCCGTAGCGGGTCCTCGTCCACGAGCACGTCTTTGAGGCTGCGCGCCAGGGAGTGCGACGACGGCATGTTCACGATCTCGCGCGCCACGTAGGGCGACGTGTCGCCCTCGCCCACCCCGACCAGACCGTCGTCGGTATGCACCCGTACGACGAAGGCGTCCTGCGTGCCGTCGGCCCGCGACGTGTCGATCTCGCCCGCTTGGAGCACGAGGGCCTCTACGGCCGTGATCTTCACTTCATTACCTCCCCTAGGTGCTCGCGAATCATCTCGCGAGCCTCGTCAACGGACGATTCGAGTCTCTCGAGCGGGAAACGCTGGGCGACCGCGGTAATGCTCACGGCACCGTCGGGCACTGACTTCGACGTCAAGAAAAGTGGAATGGCGAGACAATTGATGCCCGGTTCATTCTCTTCGCGGTCCACCGCGTAACCCTCTTCGCGGATAAGGGCCAACTCCCTGTGGAGTTTCTTGGCCGTCGTAATCGTGTGATCGGTGTGGCGAACGAGGGGCGGCTCGTGATGGGTAACAAAGTCATTCACGGCCTGCTCGTCCTTCAACACGTAGGCCAGCAGCGCCTTGCCCACCCCGGTGCAGTAGGCGGGGTTGCGTCCGCCGATCACCGAGGTCAACTGGTAACGCGACGTCGCGGGCTGGACCTTGGCGAGATAGACCACCTCGGACCGGTCCAGGATGGCGAAGTGCGTCGTTTCGCCGAAACGTTCGGCCAACGCCGTGAGCACCGGACGGATGCGCCCCACCTCGTCGAGCTCCTCGTAGTAGGAAAAGGCCAGCTTCAACAGCCCGTAACCCAGGCGGTAGCGACTGTCGCGGTCCTGTTCGATCAAATCAGCGCGGCGCAGCGCCCCCAGGGCCCGGTGCACGCTCGAGCGCGGCGAGTTCATGAGCCGGGCGAGGTCGTTGAGTCCAATTCCCTCGGGGTAGGACCCAAGTAAGTTGAGCGTGGCGAGGACGCGATCGGCGCCATTGAGACCCTTTACCTCGTCCAACGAGTTCGCGTCGCGCTGCTCAGTAACCTTCACCTGCCCCCTCCCCGCTCGTTCAAATCGCAACTATAGTCACTCAGTATCGATTGGGAACACTGTTCCAATAATCGAAACCTGCTCAGGAGGAAGAATGGAAGCGCTCGTGTGGCTCGGGGGAGATCGTCTCGAAATTGAGGACCTGCCCAGTGAAGTTCCCAAGTCCGACGAAACATTGTTCACGGTGTCACTCGCGGGGATTTGCGGATCCGACCTGCACGCCTACCGCGGTTCCGGAGGAAAGCGCGTACCGCCCCTCATCCTCGGACACGAGGCCGTCGGCCGGATACCGGGCGACGATCGCCTCTTCGTGGTCCTGCCGCTTGAGGGATGTCACCACTGCACGCTCTGCGTGAATGGACAAGAGAATCTCTGCAACGAACGCCAGTTGCTCGGACTCGACCGACCCGGAACCTTCGCCCAAGAGGTCGTCGTGCCGACGTCGGCGCTGGTCGCGGTGCCCGAGGGCCTTTCAGCGGACGTGGCCGCGTTGACCGAGCCGCTAGCCACCTCGCTCGCGGCCTTCAAGGGACTTGAGCTCGGACCCGACACGAAGGTCGCCGTCATTGGCTGCGGATCCATTGGCCTGCTCGCCATCTACGCGGCCGCGTTCACGGGTGCTCAGGTCGTCGCTACGGATCCCATGACCGAGCGAAGTGAGGCCGCCCTGGAACTCGGCGCGACGAGCGTGGTGACGTCGGCCGATGATTTTGCGGCCGGGTCGATGGACATCGTGATCGATGCGGTGGGAATCGAGGCGACCTGGGGCGCGGGCATGCGAGCCGTGCGCAACGGCGGTGCCATGGTGATTGTTGGTCTCGGTCAGTTCAGCGGCAATATGGAGATCGGCGACCTCGTTCGTCGTGGTATCAGTGTTCGCGGCACGTACGCCTACACCCGAGCGGACTTTGAAGCGGCTCTCGCCCTACTCGCCAAGTCGCCGCCAGCGGTGGGCTGGCTGGAACGGCTCCCGTTGAGCGAGGGCGCCACCGCATTCGCGGACCTCGCGGGTCAGCGCACGAACGCGGTGAAGATACTGCTGCAACCCGTGGGCAGCAGCGACTGAGCGCCAGCGCTAGACAAGCCAATCAGAAGGTAACCGAGAGTCCGCCGTCGATGCGAATCACCTGGCCGGTCACGTAGGAGTTGTCCGCCGAACAAAGCCACGCGACGAGACCACTGATCTCTTGGGGCTGTCCCGTTCGGGCCAGCGGAATTCTCCCACCCTCTACGTAGAAGCGACGAAAATCGTCGGTGGTGGTCTCCAGCACGCCGTTCACCATGGACATGTCCGTCTCGATGAAGCCTGGCGCCACCGCGTTGACGAGCACACCGCGATCGCCGTACTCGAGGGCCAGGGTGCGCGTCGCCTGGTTCAGCCCACCCTTGGCCACGTCGTAGGCCAGGCCACCACGTTCTGCGAACTCACCGTGAATGCTGGTCACGTTCACGATCCGTCCGAAGCCACGCTGGGCCATTCGCTCGCCGGCCGCGACCGCGAGAAGGATGGGCGCGTCGAGGTCCACCGCGAGCACGCGGCGATAATCGTCCAACGAGAAGTCCGCTGGGTCGATCTGTTCGTAAATGCCGGCCACGTTGACGAGGGCGTCCACTGGGCCGTACTCGCTCTCGATGCCATCAACCAAACCGGCAATCCATGACGTCGCCGACAAATCGAAACTCAGCAGCGGAAACGCGAGCGGCGCCGGCGGTTCCAAAATATCAACGCCCACTACCGAGCGACCGTCCTCAACGAAGCGCTGGGCGATGGCGCGGCCGATTCCCTTCGCCGCCCCCGTGACGACAACGACCGTGTCGCTCATCGGTGCTGATCCCCTTGCAGGGTTCTCGACGGTGCGGCATTCACGTTGACCAGACTGCCACGAAAACGTCCCTCTTAGAAAGCGGCAGCGACGCACTCTCCCGCTGGAGCATTAGCGAACAGCGCCCGAGAGCATGCCTCGGATGAAGACGCGCGCGGTGACGGCGTACAAGAGCAAGGTGGGCAGGGCCCCGAGCAGGAGTCCCGCCATGAGCACGGGTATGTCGGACGTGAACTTGCCGCTCAACTGGGCCAGCGTGGGCGTCACCATTTCGGTATTGGGAGCGTGCAGGAGGACCAGGCTGATGAAGAGGTCATTCCAGATGTTGAGGAACGTCAAGATACCGACCGTAATCATCCCAGGCTTGCCGATCGGCAGAATCACCCGCCAGTAGACCTTGATCCAACTGGCTCCGTCTACGCGAGCTGCCTCCACCACGGAGTTGGGAATCGCGCGGAAGTTGGAACGCAGCAGGTACGTCCCGTAGGGAATGTTGATGGCGGTGTAGATGAGGATCGCCGGTGCGAAGTTGTTGGCGAGCCCGGTACGGGCCACTTCCACGTACAAGGGCAACAGCACCACGATGCCCGGCATGAACATGATCATCAACATCGTCCAGAACAAGACGTTGCCCAGCTTGATGGGTACCTTGGTGAAGACGAACGCCGCCAGCGACGACGCGAAGGTGGCGAGGATGACCGCGGGCACGACGACGAAGAGCGAGTGCAAGATGCTCTGGAGGAAGGGGACCTGCGAAAATAGGGCCGAGTAGCTGCTCAAGCTCCAATGGGTGGGCAAGGCGAAGGGATTGACCTCGAAGGCCTGGGCCGTGCGCATGCTGTTAAGCGCCATGAAGATCAGCGGATAGACCGTCGATACGCCCACCAGGGAGAGCGCCGTGAAGACCAAGCCGCGCGAAAGTCTGGATTTCATCGCTACGAGCCCTGCTGGACTTCTCGATTGGGGAACAGCTTGACCTGGGCAATGGTGAGCGTCAGCACGATCAAGAAGAGCAACAGGGCGAGCGCGGCCCCGTAACCGAACTGGCCGTTCTCGAAGGTCGTTATATAGGTGTAGTAGTCAACGGTCGTCGTCGCGAACCCCGGTCCGCCGGCGGTGATGACGAAGACGAACGCGAACAACGAGGTGAAGGTGTAGATGACGTTGATCACGCTCAAGAACTGCAGCGATCCCGAAATCATGGGAATGGTGATGGACCGCAGTCGCCTCCACCACGACGCGCCGTCGATCGCCGCGGCGTCGTAGAGCGCGACGTCGACCGTGGCCATCGCCGAAAGTATCACCACCATGCCGAATCCGAACGATGCCCACACCAGGGCCAGTATCACCACCCACCTCGCCGCCCAGGGGTTGCCGAGCCACGAGAAGTTACCCAGTCCCAAGGGCTTGAGAATTTGATCGACCGCGCCGCCGGGCAGGAAGAAGGTGCTGAAGAGGACACCCACGATGACCGGCGACAGCACCATCGGGATGAAGAAGAGGAAGCGGAAGACCCTCCATCCGAGCACCTTCTCGTAGACGAGTACGGCGGTCACCAGCGACGCCGCCAGGATCAGCGGCACCGAGATGAGGAAAATCAGGGAGTTGACGAACACCTGGCGAATGATGGCGTCGTGGAAAATCAGATTGAAGTTTGTCAGTCCGATGAACTTGCTAGTGACGCCGTCCCAGTTGGTGAAACTGTGATACATCGTCTCGCCGATCGGCAGCACCATGAGTCCGAGCACCAGGACGGCCGCCGGGAGCAGGGCGACGTACGAGAAGACGTTTCGACGCTTGCGGATCCTCTCCGGTTCGTCGAGCGAGGGAACATCGTCCTCGTTTGACACGGCGGGGTCACTCCTAGATCCCATGAACCACCTCTTCAATCCCCCGCAAAGTTAACCCGATTCCCCTTGCGAGCGCCACGGCCCCTACGGGATCAACCCGTAGCGGCGGTGGCGAGGTAACTCTTCATTTGCGACTGCATGCTCGACGCCGCACTCTGCGCGCTCAGGGCTCCGGAGAATACGCCGTTATTGGTCTGATACCAGTACGAGTCGATGCTGCCCGGCATGATGTTGTCGAACGCCTCGTCCAGGGCGTAGTGATCCGTCTTGATGTAGGTGTTCAGTTCCGTCAGCAGTGGCTGCGCCGAGGCGAAGGCGGCCGAGGCCGTGAACGTCACGTTGTTGGGCAGTTGCCCGAGTTCCTGCACGGACAGGGACTGCACCTTTACCGTGGTGAGGAACTTGATCAGCTTCACGTCGTCGGCCACGTTCTTGGAGCTTTTGAAGATCACGTACGAATTGTTAGGACCGCCGGACAGCGACTTGGGGAACTTCGAACCGCTCAGCGCGGGCACCGGGAATAGCCCCACGTTCGTGCCGAGGCCCTTGGAGATCTGGGTGTCGTAATACTGACCAGTGATCGTCATGGCGGCCTTACCGGCGGCAAAGTTCGCCACGCCCGTGGTGTACGTCAGCGTCGCCGCGTCGGAGTTCGTGAGCCCGTCGGCGAAGAGAGCGTGCCACGCCTCGTAGGGCTTTATCAGCTCGTTGGTGTTCAGCGACGCCTTGCCGTTGTACATCGCCAGCACGCCTTGGTTGCCGCCGTAGGCCGACATCAACGCATCCATGGACCAGGCGCCGAAGTACCCCTCCTTCTCGCCGAACTCAAAGGGGGTGACACCCTTCGCCTTCAACTTCTTTGCGAGCGTGACCAGGGCGTTCCACGTGGTGGGCAGGGGTCCGGAGATACCAGCCTTCGCGAACAACTTCTTGTTGTAGTAGACGGTGTAGTAATAGCCCGCACCGTAGGGAACGGCGTAGATTTTGCCTCCCGTCTTGTAGTTCTGCGTGACGAACTGCCAACCGGTCAGCGAATTGATGTACGGCTGGCCGAGCAGCGAGTTGAGCGGATCCAGGAACTTCGCATTCTGGATGACCTGTCCCCCCACGTAGAGCTGACCGATGTCCGGTGTCGTACCCGCCAGTTCCGAGGACTGCAGCAGGGTGTTAAACGCCGTCGTCGAAGCCATCGGCTCTTGAAGAATCTTGACCTGGATATTCGGATTCGCCTTCTCGAACAGATTGACGCCCTTCGTGAGGAACGACTGGGATGCCGGCACTCCGACAGAGCCCGCGGCCAGCGGATCGTTCCACACGGTCAAGACCGTCTTGGCGCTGGCACCCGAGGTGCTCGCCACCAGGGCCACGCTCGACACCATGGCCAGCGCGATTCCCGCTGCGAGTATTCGATATTGCCGTGAAGACTTTCGACCATCCCCATCGAAACGAAACATGTCATCCCCCATATGTTGAAGTTCCAATAATTGGAACTGAGTTCCAATTAACTTTTGGCACCTTATGTTAATGAATCGATTTTGTCAAGTGCGGAGCGTTACTTTTCAATGCTCACGCGAGTCGAGCGTCAACCGCTGCTCAGTCGCCTTGACGCCACTTCGAGGTTGCACGGACGTGGTCGTCACGAGCGGTACGCCAAGAGTGGCGTACCCGCGACGCCCACGTCCACCGTGAAGAGTCGCCCCGCATCGGCTTCTCGCTCGAGCAGTTCGTCGCTCATGTCTTCACGAGCGGTCGTGACGTACAGCGTCGTGCCGTTCGCTCCCCCAATCGTGCAGCACGACGGCTGGGCCGTGGAGATCCGCACTCGAGCCAATTGTTCACCGTTCGGCGAATAGCGACGCACTTCGTACCCTCCCCACACCGCTAACCACAACGCGCCTTCCGCGTCCATGCACAAGCCGTCGGGCGTGCCCTCGTTGGCGACGTCGAACTGCACGAGGACGCGTTGGTTTGACACATCGCCGTTCGCGTCCACGTCAAAGGCGCAGACCGTTCCCGGCCCGCTGTCGACGAAGTACATGGTTCGCGCGTCCGCGCTCCAACCGAGCCCATTAGAGATGGTGACGTTCGCCATCACGGTCTCGGTACCCGAGGACTCGTGAAAGCGATAGAGACTCCCTCGGCCGACTTCTTCGTTGATCGCCAATGAACCAATCCAGAATCGCCCCCACGGATCGGCGGACCCGTCGTTCATCCGCACTTCCGCCGCCTGGTGGCCTTCGGGGCTCGCCAGTAGCGTTAACTCTCCGGACTCGTCGAGGCGGTAAATCGACTGATCGAGCGCCACGATCCAACCGTTCGTGCGGTCCTGCATTGGCGCGAAGGCGCTCAGGAATCCCGACAACTCGTACGTTCTTTGAATGTCCACCTGCTGGGCGTCGACGAGAGCACGAAAGAAACGACCGGTCAGAATGTCAACCCATTGGAGCTCTCCTCGTACGTCGTCCCAACGACAGCATTCGCCGAGTTCATAGAGTTCGGTGGTGCAGGCAGTGGCCATGAACTCTTGCACGTTGCCTCCTCTCACGGTGATCGCTACCCACGATAACCGTGCGCGGCGATTTCTCATATGAGGTTCGCGCACGCAGAAGGGCTCAATGGCCCGTTTTCGTCAACTCGCGCGGTACGGCGGTCTGTGCAAACATTCGACCATGGGAAAATTGACCGAACCATTGCTGGAGAATATTCGCTCCCACTGTTTGTCGCTGCCCGAAGTCAACGAGCGGGCAAGTCATGGCGCCCCNNCGCCCCGACGTTTTTCATCCGCGACAAGCACAGCTTTGCCACGGTGTGGATGGAGGGTCACCACGACGTTCATTTTCCTCAGTTGTGGGCCGCGAGCGTTCCTGACTTCCGTGCGTTTCTGATTGAAGAACGGCCGGAGATATTCTTCCTGCCGGCCTACGTAACCCATCGCGGATGGGTGGGCGTGCGATTGGACCTCGATCTCAAGTTCGAAGAGCTCGCTGACCTCTTAGACGACGCGTACCGCCTCATCGCACCGCCGTCTCTCGTCCAACAGATGGACGAAGCCCAAACTTCCTGAATTTCTGACCATTCTCTTTCCGCCGCACTGCCACGTACTAGTTCGTCGAATCCTCCCCGCGCACTTTCGGCGACAATCTCCTTGCCGTGATTCGCCGAGAGGGCACAAGATTGAAGGTCACAGCAGCGCGTCGATTTGTGAGACCGCCCCAGTCATCCCCTCCTGCATGCCCATCGTCAGAAACATCTCCATTGCCTCGACTGTAGGGAACGTGCTTTCGATCGCCATGCGCGTAACGCCCTCGGGCTGCTCACTCAGTACAACTCGAATAATCATCGATGGCGTGTTTGGAGTGGGATCGCCAGAATCGTCAGCGAGACCGTTCTCGAACGCGAGCCCCTTGGGTTCGTCGACTTCCAATATTCGCCAGTAACCGTGGGGCTTCTCACCATCGGGCCCCGTCATGAAGTAGGAAACGCCGCCGCCCGGTGTCATGTCATGGGCCGTCACGGTGGCCGGATACGTCGGCGGCCCCCACCAGCGTTCGAGTTGTCGCGGATCTTCCCAGAGCTGCCAAACTCGCTTGATCGGAGCATCAAACTCCGCGGTGATGGTCATGGTTAAGGCTTCAGTGTCCTTTTGGACGTTTACGACGGTCATTTCATTACTCCTTCTTTCGGGTCTTCGGCGAGAATCTGGTCCATGCGGTCAATTCGGCTGCGCCACACTTCCTCCATTTGTTCCAGTAATTCAAGGGCCTCGCGAACGGCGAGCACGTTGCCGCGAACCAACTGCTCACGTCCGCTTCGCCGCTTGGTGACTAACTCAGCCCGCTCCAATATGGCGACGTGCTTCTGCACGGCCGCAAAACTCATGGGATAGAACCGGGCGAGGTCCGAAACCGAGTGTTCCCTCTCAAAGGTGTGACGAATGATGCTTCGCCGAGTGGAGTCGGCCAAAGCATGGAACAGATCGTCAGACTTCTTCCGGATCTTGATATCTACAACCATATGGTTGTAGATTAGCCCCAACGAGATGACTTGGCAAGTGATATTTCGCGACTTTCGCCCCAATCATTAAGACCCGTCCAAGCCAACCCCCACGGAGATCTTCGACCGTCTCGGCTCTACTCGCGAGCCGGTTTGTAACGCGATTGACTTTCGCCGAGACTATGTATACGTCGAAGACGGGCCGAGTAGAGACCAAGGAGCTGGTGTGAACGACCACTATGAAAAGAGCCAGGAAACGATTTCCCAACTCACCACCCGCCAGTTCCACGTCACCCAGGAACGCGGCACCGAGCCGGCGTTCGACAACGAGTTCTGGGACAAGAAGGACGCGGGACTCTACGTGGACGTGGTGTCGGGCGAGCCTCTCTTCGCCTCCACCAGGAAATACGACAGCGGATGCGGTTGGCCGAGTTTCACTGCTCCGCTCGAACCGCAAAACGTCGTCGAGAACAGTGACGTGAGCTTCGGCATGGTGAGGACGGAGGTCCGCTCCGCCCACGGTGACAGCCACCTGGGCCACGTCTTTAACGACGGACCCGCCGACGAGGGCGGCCTGCGTTACTGCATCAATTCCGCCGCCCTACGCTTTGTTCCGTACGAGAAACTGGAAGCCGAGGACTACGGCGAGTACCGAAGGTTATTTGACGAGAAGCCAAACGAGGAAGGAACGGCGCAATGAGCGACACGACAGAAAAGGCAGTCCTCGCCGGAGGCTGCTTTTGGGGGATGCAAGATCTGATCCGCAAACAGCCAGGCGTGATCTCGACACGCGTTGGTTACAGTGGCGGCGACGTCGCGAACGCGACCTATCGCCACCACGGCAACCACGCCGAAGCGATTGAGATCATTTTTGATCCAGCGAAGACGTCCTACCGGGAAATCCTCGAGTTCTTCTTCCAGATTCACGATCCGACCACCAAAGATCGACAAGGGAACGACCGCGGTTCGAGCTACCGATCGGCGATCTTTTACGTCGACGAAGAACAGCGCCGTGTCGCGCAAGACACCATTGCCGACGTAGAGGCGTCCGGACTTTGGCCCGGTACTGTCGTGACCGAAGTCAGC
>PLXU01000041.1:19901-22376 GCA_003151555.1 Acidimicrobiaceae bacterium
CAATTTGAAAGAGGATCTGGGTGCTGCGTATAAGCGTGAAGATCTTCTGAATAGGGTTGCCTATAGTGTCACATTGTCCAAAGCTCAAGGTCATCTGTGCGGCCGTCGCCCTGCTCACGGGCGTGGTCGCGCCGGGAATTGCGGAAGCCGCCAAGCCGACGGTCAGCACGCGTGTAATCAACACGGCGACCTACGTGGCGTTGGGCGATTCGTACTCGTCGGGCGAAGGGCTCCCAGGTCCGAAACCTGATCAGTGGCTTTCCACCTTGGGCGTCCCTTGGTCAAGCACGGATCGGTGTGACCGTTCGGCGCTCGCCTATCCGTCGTTGGTGGCCAACGACGAGGGTAACGCGTCAAATTACCGATTCGTGGCCTGCTCCGGCGCGGTGACGGGATCAACCGCGGACGCGTCGCCCTACACGAGCGGAGCCACGTCTCTCCTCTTGGGAAGGCGTGGCGGCGAATCCTCTCAACTGAAGGCGCTGACGAGTGACACCAAGGTTGTCTCGGTCACCGTGGGTGGTGACGACCTCGGCTTCGTAAAGGTCTTGGCGGCCTGTGTCGGTCTAATGGTGAACGTGGGTCCCTTGCACCGCTTCTTCTCGTCCAGGGCTCCCGGCGCCTCCGCCGCCAAGTGCAATAGTGACTTGGCGCAATCCAAAACCATCGCCACGTCAGGCGCCGGAACTGTCCCTTCCCTAGAGGGCGCGCTGGTTGACACCTATACGAAGATCCTCGATGCGGCGCCGAATGCCACGTTGTACGTGTTGAACTATCCGCAGTTCTTTTCTGTGTCGAAGGTATCGACGTTTTGTCCCCTCACAGGCGCAATCAAATTTGGCCCTGCTTCCGTGAACCTTGGTGTCGGTCCCTCCCAATTGACCGATATCAACGAACTCGAAATAGACCTGAACGCAGATATTGCCTCAGCCGTACAGCAAGTAATCGAAACCTTGGGAACGGGTCGCATTGAGGTGGTCGACGTCAACTCCCTCACGAGGTCACTGGGTCAAACGTGCAACACAAAAACTTCGTCGAGGTCCATCATCAACGGCGTGATATTGTCGCTACCCAATTCGACCGCGGCGCTCTACGGTGACTGCTTTAAGAAGGGCGGACTCATACCGAACTGCAGCGGAGCGTTGTCCGCCGCCGAAAGCAACATCGTCGCCAAGGGTTCGGTCCACCCGAAACCAGCTGGTCAAGCCCTGATGGCGAAAGCCCTTGAATCGGCGATCCAAGGGTCGGCTTCGCTTGGGTGAGGTTACGGATGGACTGCTCCCGGTGAACTGAGGGATGAACGACCGGATTGGTCAGCGGAAATCGGTGTCCACACTGCTCGCGATAGCCGTTCTAGTGGCGGGCAGCTTTTTCGTAATCGTACGACTCGAGAACGCTCCCGCACCACTCGTGCAAGGTCAACTGCAGATCGGCGAAGGCTGGGCGTTGGGCGGCATTACCGTGTCGCGGGGCCAAGTGGCTGACTTCACCGTGGCTCTCAACAACCGCACTGGCTCGAACATAAGACTCACCGCAGCGTCGGTGATTGCCGGCCCGGATGTCCTGACCCCACACCTGGTACACCTCGGGGTGTTCGCTGGAAACGACATCGTGGGCGCCGGCAAGGGCTGGCCCTTGCGAGGTTCGTACAGTCCCATCGTGAGCTTCCACAACTACGTCGCGGGCATCGGTCAGACCAACACCGTGGTGGCACTTTCAGGATCTCAAAAACTCACGGCCTACGGAATAATCGGCCTCACCGTTTCTTATGTGATGAACGGCAAGACGTTTACGTCACGAATCATTGGTTCGGGTGGCGATTTCTGCGTTGGCAACACCCAAATGACGTCCGTGCTCAAAGAATGTGGCAGGAAAGAAATGGCCGCCTCACGACTTGCGTCAAAACTGGTTACGTCGTAACTATCACCGACGAACGAACACAAATTCATTGCTCGTTGAGTCAGGGTTCGTGCCGCGACGGATCGAAGCGGACTCGATGTGCCCGATGTACCAAGCGGTGAAAAGTGTACTGTCGTGACATGAGCCAGCGACTAACTCCCCCCTTCCGCGCCGACCTCGTCGGCAGTTTTCTGCGTCCACCAGAATTGTTGGAGGCCCGACGAAGGTTCGCTGCACAACAGATAGACGCCGACGCGCTCAAAGAGGCCGAGGACAAAGCAATTCGCGACGTCGTCGCACTCCAAGAAGAACTCGGCTTCCAGGCCGCCACTGACGGCGAGTTTCGACGTACCTCGTGGCACATGGACTTCATCTATCAACTTGGCGGCATCACCCGAACTGACGAGCAGCTGCAGGTCGCCTTCAAGAACGCGGAGGGCACCACCTCGTTCACGTCAGCGGCGCTTCGAGTGAACGACCGTGTACGCATTGACGACACGATCTTCGCCGACGCCTTCAAATTTCTCCAGTCCACGGTAAAGACGGCCATCCCCAAACTCACGATCCCCTCGCCGA
>PLXU01000138.1 GCA_003151555.1 Acidimicrobiaceae bacterium
AGTCGTTCAGGTGCAGGCAGCGCAGTCGCGCGAGACCGATGCGGTCATTGATCTCCTTGACCAGCTTCTTGGTGCGCGCCACGCTCGAATAGTCGACGCCGCTGGCCCACAGGTGCTGGGTGTCGATGCACAGACCAAGACGCTCATCGCCGCCGCAGGCGTCGATCAAGACTTCAATCTCCTCGAGGCTCTTGCCGACCGTACCCCCCGTGCCGGCGGCGTTCTCGATCAGGATCGGACAGTCCTTCACGCCGTTGGGCGCCGGATCGGCCTGGTCGAGTGCCTGCTCGAACGCGTCGGCAATCTGTTTTACGACTTGCTCGAAGCCCGCGCCCATGTGAAAGCCCACGTGCAACACCACGCCCGAGGCCGCCATGGCGCGACCCACCGAGAGGTTGTGCGTGAGACAGTCAACGGACTTCTTATAGAGTTCACGGTCGCTCGAGGCCAGGTTGATCAGGTAGGTCGCGTGACAAAAGGTGTGGGTCACGCTGGGGTGCTGCGCCTGCGCCTCTCGGTAGGCCGCCAGCACCTCGGGTGCGTAGAGCGACGGTTTCCACATCCTCGGACTCTGGGTGAACACCTGCACCGAGGTCGCACCGATGGCCACGCCGGCTTCGAGTGAGGGGACCAACTTGCCGCCGCCGCGGACGTGCGCACCGATGTTCATTACACTGAAATCTACTCTGACGTCCGCGCGTTATTGACAGGAGCAACCATGGCCGATACCTTCACTCCCGCCACCCGAGCGCTCTTCGCCAAGAAAGTGTTGGCCCACGTCGCCAGCCTCGGACCCGACGGCGAGCCCAACGTCACCCCGGTGTGGGTCGAACTCGACGGTGACGACATCGTGATCAATACCGCGCTGGGCCGGGCCAAGGCGCGCAACCTGGCCAGTGATTCGCGCGTCGCCGTCTCGCTCACCGATCCCGACGACCCGCAGTCCGCCGTGGCAATACGCGGCACGGTAGTGGGATTCACCACCGACGGCGCCGACGAGGTCATCGACCGACTCGCCCGCAAGTACACGGGCCTCGACTCGTATCCCTTCCGCCACGAGGGCGAGGTCCGCGTCACCGTTCGTATCCGCCCCGACCGTATTGCGATGCAGCCGGAATAGTTTTACGCGAACGTCGTGAGCGACACGTCCGCGAAATGCGCCGCCGATGATTCGATCAACGTCGTGTTGCCCCGGTTTAGCGTCCGACCGTCGTAGCTCCACACCGCGATGGGTCTGGGCGGGGCCGGCCGATTGAACGCCCGGGCAATCACCGCGACGTCGTTGGCGAAGTTCACCTCGTCGTTGGTCAGCAGCGCCTCGAGCACGTCGGCGTGGCTAGGCGCGTCGTGCTCGGCGCTCACCACCACGTGCTCGAGGTCGATCAACCAGCTCAGCGTCGCCACGTCGCGCGCGGCCAGCGCGGCCGAATAATCACTCGACACGTTGAGCCACACCCCGACCGGCCGATCCAGCTGTCCGCGCAGGGTCGCGACCGCCATCACCGGGTTGGCGTCGGTGCAGGCAATCACGAGCGGGCCGGTCTGGGCACTGACGACGGTGGCCACTTCGCTCAGGTGAGCCAGTGGTGTCGTGAGCCGGACCAGTTCCATCTCAGGGCTGCAGGTCTTCCTTCGGCAATCGTTCGATGTTGACGTCGCGAAACGTCATGATGCGCACCGAGGGTACGAAGCGCGCCGATCGGTACATGTCCCAGACCCAGGCGTCGTGCAGCGTCACTTCGAGCAGGGTCGGGGTGCCCGCGGCACGCACCTCAATCGCGACGTCATTGGCCAGGTAGAAGCGGCGATCGGTTTCCACGGCGTACTCGAACATCCCCACCACGGCCTTGTACTCCTGCACCAGGGCCAGTTCTAGCGTCGATTCGTAGTCGTCCAGCTCCTCTTCGCCCATGGAGGCGATCTACGCGCGCTCGGTAACGCGGAGTTCCTTGATCTTGGCGGCCTTGCCGCGCAGATCACGGAGGTAGTACAGCTTGGCGCGACGGATGTCGCCGTAGGACTCGACTTCGATCTTGGCGATGGTGGGCGCGTGCACGGGGAACGTGCGCTCGACGCCGACGCCAAAACTGATCTTGCGCACGGTGAAGGTCTCTTGCAGACCTGAACCCTGACGGCGAATCACGATGCCCAAGAAGACCTGGACGCGCTGGCGGGTGCCCTCGACCACTCGCACGTGCACCTTGACGGTGTCGCCGGCGCGAAAATCGGGAATGTCGTCACGAAGAGAGTCGTGGTCAATGAGGTCGGTCGGATTCATGAGAGCGGTCCCTTTCGGATCACTGAGGCTTTACAAGTTTAGCCGTTTTGGCCCGTTGCATCCAGCGCGGGAAATTCATCCAAAAGGGCGCGGTCCTGCTCGCTGAGGCCCCCGCGCGCTTCGATCAGGTCCGGTCGGCGCTGCTGGGTGCGCGCGAGCGACTGGGCGCGACGCCAGCGCGCGATGCGTGCGTGGTCGCCCGAACGCAGGACCTCGGGCACGTCGAGTCCGCGCAGCCGCGCCGGCTGGGTGTAGTGCGGGTACTCGAGCAGCCCATCGCCGAAGGACTCCTCTCGCGCCGATTCGTCGTTGCCGAGCCCGCTGGGCAGCAGGCGCACCACCGCTTCAATGACGCAAAGGGCGGCCAGCTCTCCTCCGGCCAACACGAAGTCGCCCAGTGAAATCTCGTCATCGACCACGAGGTCCAGCGCGCGCTGGTCGATGCCCTCGTAGCGTCCGCACAACAGCGAGAAGCCCTCGAGATCGCTCAGTTCGCGCGCCACCCGGTGGCTGAACCGACGGCCCGACGGGGTGAGCGCGATCAACGGCCGCGCCAGGTCGGGGGCCAACTCCACCGTGCGCAGAATTGGCTCGGCGCGCAACACCATGCCCGCTCCCCCGCCGAAGGGCGTGTCATCGACACTGCGGTGCGGATCATCGGTCGCGTCGCGAATGTCGTGCAGGAAAAGTTCGAACACACCGGCCTCGTGGGCGCGTCCGAGCACCGACGTGGTGGCGTATTGCGACACGGCCTGGGGGAAGAGCGTCAGCACGTCGATGCGCAACGTCATTCGAACAGCCCCTCGGGCACGTCAACGTCAATGCGTTGGTTGGCCTCGACCCGGGTGACGAAGGTCAGCGGCACCAGCGCCCCGCTGTCGAGCACCAGCAGGTCGCTCGCCGGGTTCGCCTCCACGTTCGTCACGACGCCGCGTAGGACGCCGGCCCCGTCGTAGACCTCGGCGCCAAAGAGTTGGTCGATCCATATCACGTCGCGCTCGTCATCGAGACCAGGGGCCGACAGCACGAGGCCGCGCAGCCGTTCGGCGTCTTCGCGCGTGAACACCCCTTCGAAGGAGACGATGAATCGTTGCTGGTGCGGGGCCGACGCCGTGACCACCATCGGTCCGCGTTCGGTGAGCAGTTGCGTGCCGGCGAGCAGACGTTCGTGGCGGTCAGTCCACAGGTCCACCAGCACTTGACCGCGCAAACCCTGGGCCTTGATGATCCGCCCGACTTCGAGCGTGGGGCGCTCGGTGGCGCTCACGGCTAGTCGACGATGTCGACAGAAGTGGTCACCCCGTCACGCGCACCGGCCGCGCCCACCAGGGCGCGAATGGCCTGGGCGGTGCGGCCACGACGGCCGATGATGCGGCCCATGTCGTTGGGTCCGACGCTGAGCGACAGCACCACCTTGTCGTGGCGCTCACTCACCTCGACCGAGACGGCGCCGGGATCTTCGGCCAGGGACTTCGCGATGAAGGTCAGGGCCGCCGTGGCCGAGACGGCCCGCTCCGAGTGGTGCGGGCCCCGCTCGGCCTCGTTGGCGTCGTTGACGTCGTTGCCATCGTTCGCGTCGTCGGAGTCGTTGACCTCGTCGAATTCGTCGACCTCGTCAATGGTATTGATGTCGCCGGCCACGTAGTCGTCGTGGACGTCACTCATTGGACAGCCTCGGCCGCTTTGGCCGCCTTGGACGCTTCGAAGGCCTCCAGGGCGCCGCTGGACTTGAGCAATTTGGCCACGCGTTCGGTCGGCTGGGCGCCCTCGGACAGCCAGCGCACCACTTTGTCGTTATCGATGGAAAAGACGGTCTCGGGCTCGGCGACGGAGATGCCGCGCGGCTGGTAGGTGCCCACGATCTCGAGGAAGGCTCCGGAACGGGCCCGGCGGCTCTCGGCCGCGACGACGCGATACGTCGGTTGCTTCTTTTTACCCATGCGCACCAAACGGAGTTTCACAGCCACGACGGAAGTCCCTTCAAACCTTTTGTCCCGGTCCACCGGAACTGGGCGATATACCCGAGCGTCAAAGTTTAGCGTTGTTTGGGGGGCGTCACTCTCCCGCCTTTCTTCTTCTTGTTTTTCTGGCCACCGGCGCGAACGGGCGGCGATCCCATTGCCATGCCGGCGCCCATCGCCTCGAAACCGGGCGGCAACTCCTCGTGACGCGCCGCTCCGGCGCGGGCGGCCAATCCGGCCATGCGGCCCATTCCACCCGGCATGGCGGGCGCGTTGCCGGTGGCCATCTGCTTCATCATCTTGCGCATTTCACCGAACTGCTTTAACAGATGGTTGACGGCGTTAACGCTGGTGCCCGATCCGCGCGCGATGCGGGTACGACGCGAACCGTCCAGTATCGCGGGATTGCGCCGCTCGAGCAGCGTCATCGAGCGAATGATCGCCTCGACCTTGTCCAGTTCGCCGTCGTCCACGTTGCTCGCGGCGCTGCGCATCTCCTTGGTGACCCCGGGCAACAACTTCATGATGCCGCCCAACGAACCCATCTTGCGCACTTGGTTGAGCTGGGCCATGAAGTCGTCGAGCGTGAACGTCCCGCTCATCATTCGTCCGGCCGACTCGGCGACCACGTCGGCGTCCATCGTGCGTTCCGCCTGCTCGATGAGCGACAACACGTCGCCCATGCCCAAGATGCGTGACGCCATGCGCTCGGGATAGAAGAGGTCGAAGTCGCTTAGCTTCTCACCGGTGGAGGCAAAGACCACCGGACGGCCCACCACGCCGCGCGCGGACAGCACCGCTCCCCCGCGCGCGTCATAGTCGAGCTTGGTGACGATGAGGCCGGACAACTCGAGCGTGTCGTGAAATGCGCGCGCCGTATGCACGGCGTCCTGGCCGGTGACGGCGTCGATGACCAAGAAGGTGTAGTGCGGCGACGTGGCCTTGGCGATGGCGCGCACTTCCTTCATCAACGCGTCGTCAATGGCGAGACGTCCCGCGGTGTCGATAATCACCACGTCGCGGCCCAGGCGTGCAGCCTCCTTGACGCCCTTGCGCGCGACGTCAACGGGGTCGCTGGCCTGGCTAAAGACGTCGACGCCGATCTGAGCGCCCAACACGCGCAACTGCTCCACCGCGGCCGGACGTTGCAGGTCGGCCGCAATGAGATAAGGCTGGCGACCCTGCTGCTTGAACCACGAGGCCAATTTCGCCGCCGCCGTCGTCTTTCCGGCGCCCTGTAGCCCGGCGAGCAGCACGACGGTCGGCGGCTTGGACGCGAACGTGACTTTGAGCGGTGTGGCGCCGAGCACCTCGACCAACTGTTCCTGCACAGCCTTAATGACCTGCTGGCCGGGCGTCAAGCTCTGGTTCAGCGCCTCACCGCTCAGGCGCGTGCGCACCGCCTCGAGGAAGGCCCGTACGACGCCCAGTTCGACGTCGGCTTCGAGCAGGGCGCTGCGTACCTCGCCCAGGGCCTCGTCGAGGTCGGCGTCGCTGAGTCGCCCGCGCGAGCGAAGCGACGCGCCGAGACGGTCCAGTCGTTCACTCAGGGCGTCAAACATGATTCTCGAAGGCTACACATGACTAGCCAGCGTGCGAACCACTGACCAGCCTCGGGCGGCGTTGCCACCACCCCTTCCACTACCTACGCCGATTGTGACAACTCTTTGATTGGCTGTGTGGTTCTGCTCTGATAACGGTCCCCGCCATTACACCTGGGTGCTTTGGTCTTCTGGTCCCTCGAGTCAGCGTTTAGCGTCTCGGGTTGGTGCCCCGCGACGGTTGATGCTTCGTTTCCGAGCAGGCGTAGACCCTCTCGGTGGATATTGCGCGCGGCGTTGACGTCCCGGTCGAGACGAACACCGCAGGTGCTGCACTCAAAGACCCGATAACTGAGGACGAGCTTGGCTTTCGTCTCGCCACAGTGAGAGCACATCTTCGAAGAGGGGTAGAACCGGTCGACCGTTATCACGCGGTGACCGCGGTCGTTCGCCTTGTAGGTGAGCTGACGTCGCAATTCGTAGAACCCGGCGTCGTGGACCGCACGCGAAAGACCGTGCGTTGTATTCTTCGACTTCTGGACCATGCCCGTAACGTTGAGATCCTCGAGCGCGACTGCCTCGAAAATCCCCGTCAGCGTGGCGGAAAGTCGATGGAGGTACAGGTCGCGGGTCCGGCCGATCCGACCGTAGAGGAGCTGGCGCCGTTTCAACAGTTTCGCGCGATTCTTCGAGCCCTTTACGCAGCGCGCTAATTGCCGGTTGAGCTTTGCAAGTCGTTCGAGTTCGGCGTCGAGGTGCCGGGGGTTGGCCACGTGACCGTTCTCGTCACTGACGCCGGGTACCGGCACCGACAGGGTCGCGAGATGCCTGACGCCGAGGTCAACCCCGACGAGCGTCCCTAAAAGTTTCTTTGGAACGTTCGCCGGTGAGACCAATTGACGCACCGAGAATGAGGCCTGCCAGCGTCCGCCGGTGAACGAGATCGTCACCGCCTGCACCGTCCAGTCACCCGAGGCAACCTTCTTCTTGAGGCGTC
>PLXU01000099.1 GCA_003151555.1 Acidimicrobiaceae bacterium
ATGATCCAACGGCGGACACGCTCGCTGGGCTCGTGGCCGCGCTAGTAGGTAGCGCTCCGAGAGATCCGAATGCGAGACTCAAAAGGAGAACTAACGCCGATGCTGATGCGAATGGCGGTGCCCATGTTTGGACTCGGAATAGCCCTTTACCGAATCGTTTCATGGGGTGAAATATAGACCTGTCGTGGATAGTCGGCATAACAAGAAGGGCTGTATCGGGTAAAACAAGGGGGTCATCAGTCGTCCTACTTCGAAAGGACGGCAAATTGACCCTCAGTGATGGCGCTCTGCTTTCGCAGGTGTGCCACGTCGAGAGCGTCCTCTTATGGGCAAGGATCAGTTCGACGCGAGACCAACGAACGATTTCGACCTCCAACTCCGTGCAGATGGAGGCGACGAGCGGCATCACTACGAGAGGTCCAACTGTTGCATTCCCGCGTTACTCGGCGCGCAGCAACAGCGCGGTTGGAGTTCGCGCCGCAATCCTGCCGGGGATGGCGGCTACGACATTGGCCAGCACCAAGGCTCCGGCGACAATGAGGACTATCGAAGGCACCGGAACGGTGGGTTGGGGAACCGCGTTGATCTCACGGGCGAAGAGATCCCAGATGAAGTGCCCGGTGATGATGCCTAACGGCACGCCCACAATCGTGCCAATGCCCACCGCCACGGTGGACTGCCAGGCAATAGCCGCGGCCAACTGGCCGTGGGTGAAGCCCAGTATCTTGAGCAGCGCGAGGTCGCGTCGGCGACGTCTCACTGAGGCAATCAGGGTCAAACCCAATGCCACCACCGCACCGGCGGCGAGGGCGCCGCCGAGCACCGCGGGGGTGGAGCCCAAGGAACCGTAGTTGATGATCTGGGCGGGTCGCTCCACATCGTAGACCTGCGCACCGCAACACGCTCGAGCGCCCGTTTTGTTAAGGACGGTGTTGAGTGACGCGAGTGCAGCGGCGTGATTGGCTCCAGGTTTCACTCGCACGAGGATGGCGTTGGGACCGGGTGGCACGTCGTAGAGATTGCGCTCACCGGCCGGAATGAGTTTGTACGAGAGCACGGCCCCACTGCCCATCTCTAGGTGGGTGCTGCCCTGGATCCCGATGGTGGGCAGGGTGGCTGTTCCCACGATTTTCAGCCGTGTCGTCACGGCGCCGGGGGCGCCCACTTCGACCGTGTCGCCGAGCTTCTTGTGCAACTGGGCCAGGGTGGCCGCTCCGAGCACGACCTGGTTAGATTTGTTAAACGCGTGCCCCGATAACAAGGGTGGTCCCACCACGGCCCGCGGGCGGGCGCCCATGGCCGCGACATTCTGACCGTCGATCCGAAGAGTGCCGAAATAGACGCCGGACCAGGCTTGCACGTAGGGATCTCGGTTGAGCATCGTGGCCGCTCCAGCCGCCGGAATGTCACCCAGGCCGCCACCACCGTTCAACTCGTACGTGAAGTTCCAACCGTAGAGGGCCGGTTTGGCGACCAGGGTTTGCAGGCTGGCGCCGAAGGTGATGGTGGCCGTCACGATCACGACGGCGAAGACCGTCCCGATGATCGCTGAACGCACGGGCACGGTGTTTCGCCCGGTGCCCGGCTCCAGGGCGAACCTGATCCCGGTCACGGCCGAGACGGGCAGATTGGCTGACGCGGCCGCTTTCGCGGCCTTCGAGCCGCGTTGACTGGCCCGGTCCCGCCACAGCGCCGCGCGCCGAGTCACCAGACGAATCGCCACCACCACGGCGACTGACACGAGCGACACCACGATGAGCGCGAGACCTAGACCCAGCACGGTCCAGTCGAAGTTCACCCCGTGGGCCAGGTAGGGCCGGGCCGGTCCCAACAGCGCCAACGGTGAGAGGCCGATTCCCACGAGACCGGCCAGTAACGAACCGACCAGCACCGCGGCCACGATGCCGATGAGCCCGTCGAGGTAGGTCATGGCGGGCTCGGCGCCCAGGGCCCGCAACACTTGAAGGTCGGTGGCGTTAAAGCGCAGTCGCCGCCCGATGAGCTGGCCGGCGATCACCAACATGGCGAGCAGGGCCATGACGCCGAACACGCCCAGGGCAATGGACTCGGGCTTGATGGTTTGTTCCGCCTTGGCCATCACGCCCGACAGTCGCGTGAACTCCGACGGCAGGCCCTTGGGCAGCACTTTGGATATCTCAGTCTCGACCGCACTCTCGCGTGCGGTGCCGCCGCTCAGTTGCAGAGCGCTGTAGGTCGTATTGACGCAGCACTTGAGTATCTGGTCCGTCAAGGCCGGCGTGAACAGTAAGACCGTTGAATTTCCCGCGTCGACGCCGTCTTGCATCAGATTGCTGGGCGAAATCGCGCCGACCCCCACCAGTTTGACCTTGAAGCGCAGGAAGGGCTTCACCTTCTTGACCACCTGGGACAGGGTGAGGTTCGCCAATTTTGCCGCTTGCGCGTTGGAAACGGCCCAAAAGGTGACCACCTGGCCGAGGTGGAAGCCGAAGTCTCGCGCCGTGGCCGAGTCCATCACGAACTCATTGGCTCGTCGGGGATTGGCCATTCGTCCGTCGGTGATGATGATCTTGTCCTGCGTGAACTCCTCGCCGTTGACGCTGCCATTAAAGGACTGTCCCTCGGCCGCGGCATCGGGCTGGCCGTTGGCGTTGAATGGGATGAGATTGATCTGGGCCATGCTCTTTTCCACCTTCACGTAGGGAAGGTGGGCGATGGTCCGCTCTAGGGCTGGGTTGTAACCGTTGGTCTGGCCAATGGCGGGGTTGGCCACCCCCGACAGGGTAAACAGGGTGGAAGTGTTCGCTTGGGCCATGAGGGTGGGAAAGGACGACTGGGTACGACGGGCGCCGGCCATGGCCCCCATGGCCNNCACCCCAGCGATCGTGAAACGTGGCGCGAAATCGATACCAGGCCACGCGCAGTACCTGGCTCACATCACGGAACCAGCGAGGAGGTGATGGACGAGGTGCACTGCACGTAGTTTGGCGTTTCGTTGGGCCCAGGTGCAGGTGGGTAGCCGTACGCGCCGGCCTCGTGCTAACACCCTTTGGCACAAGGTCGTGACGGCGCGACTCGAAGTCGCGCCGGGCTAGGCGACTGAGACGTCAACTCCGAGTCTCATCCACTGTGTCGAACTGAGGGGCGATCTCTGTCGAATCAAGCGGGAATGGATGTCCCGACGNNACGAGGCCAACAACAGATTGTTACAGGGCCTGGGGGCGCTTTCGCGGACGTTTCGGGCGTCCTTCTCACCTATTCCAATTCACGCGAGTGGCGTTCTTAGGTAGGGCGGTTGCAAACAAGGCACCTCCCGCTGGTTGGAATCCTCTTGGTCGCACTCGAAATTTCGAGAAAAGGTGAAAGGGACGTCGAGGTTCAGATGGCGACAACCTCGAGTACACCCTCGAGACCCCGAAAGTCTTCGAAATTGCGCGTATAGAGGGGGACACCGACGCTGCACGCCGTTGCTGCGATCAATAGATCGACCGCACGGGCGCCGCGCGCCTTGCGCCCAGACGACGAGATCGCCGCGAAGACCCTTCCGTACGCGCGAGCCGCCTCGGTGTCGAAGGGAAGAGGATCAAAGACGGCTTCCGCCCTTTGGAGGCGGTCCTGTCGCCGAGCACGTTCGTCGGCATCGCTGGTCGCGTGGGGCCCGGCTGCGAGTTCCGCCATGGTCAAGGAACTGATTGCGAGTTCGACGGGGAGGAGCGAAGGATCAATACGCTCAAGATCGATGACGACAGAGGTGTCAATGACGCCACGCGCGGCGCGAATCGCTTTAGGCACGGGGCACTAGATCCTGGGATGCCACGTTGTCGAGATCGGAGCGCAAACGACGCAAGTCGACGCTAGGCGCGCCCTTGAAGTTTGCGACCGCAGCGTCGGCGCTGACAAAACGATGTCGGCGTCGCGGTGCGAGCTCCCCTACGGGTACGCCGTTACGTGTCACTACGTAGGTATGACCGGTGTCCAATCCCCGCATAATCTCCCCACTGTCGTTACGGAGTTCGCGTTGGGTAATTTCTTTGTCCATTTCTTTAGTGTAGCACTACGTGCTACAAAAGTAGTGCTGAAACTGATGGTCGCGCGTTTTGTCGATCCATAACGGTTGTCAACCTGGGCAAAAAGGGCGTCGAAGGTTCGTCGGTATTGAAGTTGTGATATTTCAATTGACTGCGTCGGCGCTCGGTCCAATCGTTCATAAGGTCGTTGAGACCAGACGAGGGGATTGAAAGCCGTCCGCTTATGTCCACTTGATTCGGAGTTCGTGGTGCCACTCGGTGGGTGATCCGTCGTATTTTGCGCCCAGAAATCTATTCTGCCCGTAAGAGCAGCGCGGTCGGAATACGCGCCGCGATCCGACCCGGAATCGCGGCCACGACATTGGCCAGCAGGAGGGCGCCGAGCACGACGAGGACAATCGACAGTACCGGAACCCTCGGCTGGGGGACGGCGTTGATTTCACGCGCGAAGAGATCCCAGAGGTAGCGCCCGAGGACGATGCCCAAGGGCACGCCCAGAATCGTGCCAATGCCCACCGCGACGCTGGACTGCCAGGCAATGGCCGCGGCCAATTGGCCGTGGGTAAAGCCCAGGGTCTTGAGTAGCGCCAGGTCGCGTCGGCGCCGGCGCACTGACGCGATCAAAGTTAATCCCAGCGCCACGACCGCGCCGGCGGCGAGCGCGCCGCCGAGCACCGTGGGCGTGGAGCCCAGCGAGCGGTAGTTGATGATTTGGGCCGGACGCTGCACGCTCACCATTTGGCCACCGTTGGAGCGTCCGCCCAACTTGGTCAACGTCTTGTTCAGTGACGCGAGCGCGATCGCGCGGTTGGCGTCCGGCCTCAGGCGGATGAGGATGGCGTTGGGCCCCGCCGGCACGTCGAAGAGATTGCGCTCAACGGCCGGAATCAACTTGTAGGAAAGCACGGCCCCGCTGCCCATTTCTAGGTGCGGCAGTCCCTGTACGCCGATGGTGGGCAAGGTGGCGGTGCCCACGATCTTCAGCTGAGTCGAGGCGTCGCCGACGTTCACGTTGACGCTGTCGCCCAACTTCTTGTGCAATTGGGCCAGGGTGGCCGTGCCCAACACGACCTGGTTGGTTGCATCGAACCCGTGTCCGGTCAGCAGGGGGGGACTCACTTTGGCGTTCGGGCTGGCCCCCAAGACCGCGACGTGCTGGCCGTCGATGTTCAGATTGCCGAAGTACACGCCGGCCCAGGCCTGCACGAAGGGACTCTGGTTGAGCAACGTGGCCGCGGGCTTGGCCGGGATGTCACCGAGTCCGCCGCCTCCGTTCATCTCGTAGGCAAAGTTCCAGCCGTAGAGGGCTGGCTTCGAGACCAGGGTCCGCAGGCTGGCGCCGAAGGTGAGGGTGGACGTGACGACCACGACGGCGAAAATTGCTCCGATGATCGCCGAACGAACCGGTACCGTGTTTCGCCCGGTGCCCGGTTCCAGGGCGAACCTGATTCCGGTCACGGCCGACACGGGCAGGTTGGCCGAGGCGGCCGTCCTCGCGACGCTCGACCCGCGATAACTGGAGCGTTCGCGCCACGGCGAGCGTCGACGCGTCACGAGACGACCGGCCACCATCGCCGCGACCGCCCCGAGCGACAGCAACATGATCGCCAGACCGAGGCCGGTCACCGTCCAGTCAACGCGCAGTCCGTGGGCCAGGTACGGACGGGCCGGCCCCAGCGGGGCTAGCGGTGAAAGCGCCAGCGCCACGACGCCCGCCAACAGGGAACCGGCGAGCACGGCGGCCGCGATGCCGATGAGGCCGTCGAGGTACGCCATGGCCGGCTCGGCGCCCAGCGCGCGCAGCACCTGGAGATCGCTGGCGTTGAGTCGAAGTCGTCGCCCGATTACCTGGGCGGTGATTACCAGCGTGGCGAGTAGGGCAATGACGCCGAACGCGCCCAGGGCAATGGACTCGGGTTTGATGGTTTGCTCCGCCTTGGCGACCACGGCGAACACCTGCGTGAACTCCGACGGTAGCCCGTGGGGTAGCACCTGGCTAATTTCGGTCTCGACGGCGCTTACGTGTTCTTGGCCGCCGCTTACTTGCACGGCGCTGATTGTCGTGTTCACGCAGCACGTGAGCAGTTGGTCGGTGAGGGCCGGGGTGAACAGTACGACCGACCTATTTCCCATATCGACACTGTCCTGCATCAGATCGAGGGGTTGCACCACGCCGACGCCCACCAACTTGATCTTGATGTGCAGGACCGGCGTGAGCTTCTTGAGTATCTGGGCCGGCGGAAGATTGGCCAATTTGGCCAACTGCGTGTTGGTGAAGGCATCGAAGGTGACAGTTTCACCCAGATGCAGTCCGAAGACTCGCGCCGTAGCGCTATCCATGACGAATTCATTGGCCCGACGGGGATTGGCCATTCTCCCTCGGGTGATAGTGATCCGATCCTGCGTGAAGAATTCGCCGCGCACGCTGCCGTCCATGGACGTGCCCTCGGACGCCAATAACGGGGTGCCCTTCGCGGTGAGCGTCAGGAGATTGAGATCGACCAGGCTGTTCTCGTGCTTCACAAAAGGCAGATGGGCAATCGTGCGCTGAAGCGCCGGGTTGTAACCGTTGGTCTGGGCGATGGCGACGTTGCCGACGTTGCCTACTCCCGTGAGGCCGATCAGGTCGGAACTGTTCGCTTGGGCCATCAGGGTGGGAAAGGACGATTGGGTGCTCCGGGCGCCGGCCACGGCACCCATGGCCAGACCACCGAGCAGCCCCACGAGCAAGATGACGGTGAGATAGCCACCCCAGCGATCGTGAAACGTGGCCCGAAAGCGATACCAGGCGACGCGAAACACATGGCTCACGTGAGATGGCCCTCGTTAAGGTGGCGCACTGGATGCACGTCACGTAGTTTGCCTTCTCGCTGGGCCAACGCGCAGGTGGCTAGCCGCACGCGCCAGCCTCGTGCTAACACCCGTTGCGCCCTTGCCCCATTACGGGGTCGGTGCTCGCCCTACGGGTTGGTAATCGGGTGGGTTGACTTCGGAGCGACGAGTAGCACCGCGTGACCCCACTTGCTCCAGGTGACCGTGACGGATTCGCTCGACGACGTGAGACGGAATTCAGCCGGCAGCACCGGCGAGGATTTTGAGACGTAGAGCGTGGCCTTGATCGCGATGTTAGAGGTCGTCGCCGGGATGGTGCCCTCGATGGGTACGACCTTTTGTCCATTGAGCACGAGCGTCGAACCCTCCTTCAGCGTGCCGGGAATAGTGATCGTTTGAAAGTCCGACTGCAGCGTCACCGCGTCGCTCACGTTGGCGAAATCCGAACTGGTCGAGGTAAGGGATAACCACTTGTTGGCGTACTTCGCCGGATCGGTCGTCGACAGTCCGAAGTACTGCTTCACGGCCTGAACGTCACCGTGGATGTAGGCCACCTGGCCCAGGATGATGACCTCGGCATGGGCCCCGTTGCTCACCACGACCTGGTGGCCCTCAGTGGTGCCGATCTCATTATCCATGGAAAACGTGCGGCCGGGGGCCGAACCCTTTGCCACTTCGTGGACCCAGCCGGCTTTCACCGCGTCGTGCACGGCGAGGGACATCAGCGCGAACGGCGTGAGGGGCGCTGCGCTAGAGGGCGCTGAGGCCAGCGGAATCGACAGGAGCGGCAGAGCGGCGCACAACGTGAAAGCGCCAATCCTCCGTGAGGTTGATAAGTGACGGGGCGCAGCGGGCATGGAGAATTCCTCGGGTTGGCCAGGGGGTTGGCCCGTCATGGTACCAAGCGAGCTTGTCCAACCCTTTCGAACGTCCGCCTTCGTGGCCGCGATCCAGAGCACGAAACGATCTTGCGATCCATACCCAACGTTTCCTGGTCTCTCGGCGCGTAAGTAAGGGGAAAAGTAGGGTAATCCCCGATTGAGGGGTCAACGACCAACGCCTTATCGTCTGAGCCATGACCAAGCCCCTCTCGCGTGTCGTTTCATCAAGCAACACCAGGCGCGCGTCCGGGCGATGGGCCGTCGCGGCGTCCAGCCTGGCGATCGTTGCCAGCGGACTCTGCCTGGCGAGCGCTTCGACGGCATCGGGATCGACAGGCCGCAAAGTAGGCGCCACCGGTGATTGCAATTCGATCGCCACCTGTTACACGCCTCAACAACTTGAGGTGGCGTACGGAATCGAGCCGCTGCTCGCGCGCGGGATCGACGGTCGCGGTGAGACAGTGGTACTGCCCGAACTGGCCTATCCCCTTGCCCACGTGGCCGAGAGCGACCTGCGCGCGGACTTCAAGCAATTCGACACCCTCTTTAAACTGCCCAGCGCGAAACTTCGTTTTGTCAACAGCCTCGCCCACGTGGCCGAACCCTGGCTGGCCAATGGCGAGGAAGTCCTCGACGCCGAGGTGGTCCACGCGGTCGCTCCCGGGGCCGCCATCACCATCGTGCTGGTGAAGGCCACGTCGCTCAACGACACCGCCAGCGCGGTCGAGGCGGCGGTGTCCGCCCTGGGTCTGGCCAGTTCGGAGGGGGCAGTCATCTCCATCAGCGCCGCCGGCCAGACCGGGGGAGAGCACTGCGACAGTCGCGCGCAGGTGACCCAACTCAACACGGCGCTGCAGTCGGCGGCCCAGAAGCACGTGACGGTGGTGGTGGCGTCCGGCGACGTCGGTTCGGTCGGCGAGCCGTGCCACGTGATCAAGGGCTTGATCGGTGGCTCGTTTCCTCCAGTCAAGGAGGCCAACCTGCCGGCCTCCGATCCGTTGGTGCTGTCCGTGGGAGGCACCAGTTTGACGGCTAGCCACACGACCGGCGTCTACCAAAGTGAAATCGTCTGGGGTCTTCCCTTCGGCACCGCCGGAACGCAGTTCCAAGCCTCGGGCGGGGGATTCAGTACCCTGTTCGCCCGTCCCGCGTATCAGGCAGGTGTTGCCGGCATTGGCTCGTATCGCGGCGTGCCCGACGTGTCGGCCGACGCGTCGCCGCACTCGGGCATGACGGTCATCGTGAGCAACGGCTCGGGCTACGACATTGTCAACGGTGGCGGCACCAGCCAGAGCGCCCCAATCTGGGCCGGGATCATCGCGCTAGCCGACCAGTTCGCCGGGCGCCAGCTCGGCGACGTCAACCCCGCCATGTACGCGATTGGCAAAAGTGCCTCCTATCACCGAGCCTTTCACGACGCCACCACCGGCAATAACACGCCGGTCTTTGCGGGAAAGAAGATCACCGGGTATCGGGCGACGAAGGGCTGGGACCCCGTGAGCGGGTGGGGCAGCCCCGACGCGCAGGCGCTTGTGCCCCTGCTCAAGCAGTACGACCGGGGTTGAGGTAGCCAAGCACCAGCGAATCGAATGATCCCGCGACCCAGAGCGTTCAATCGTCCCGGTTTCACGTGCATGACTGGTCGCGACGCCCAATCCTGGACCGCGGCCCCGCCGGGAGTTAGCCTGCTCACCATCAGGCAGTCCCAAGAGCCCGAGGAGCGAACCTTGTTGCGAGGTCGGAAAGGCGAAGCGTGAAGAGCCAGCGTCGAATCGCGGAACTGCACTCCCAGGGCCACTCCACGGAAGGCGGCTTCGCCCTGTTGGGCACCTTGGCCGTCGTCATCATTCTCGGCGTGATGGTNNACGACCACCACGGTTCCCCAGAGCGCCGCTAGCGGCGCGCAGGAAGCCGCCATCTCGGCCTGCCAGGTTGACTTCCAGGCCATCACTACGGCAATCGCCGAGTACCAGGATCTCCAGAGCAGTTCACCGGCCGCCGGCACTGCGTGGGCGATGTCGAGAGCCAATGGTGGACCGTTGCTCCAGTCGTGGCCCAGCGACGCGAAGTACTTCAACATCACGTGGAATGGTTCGGTCCTTAGCGTGGTGCCCGCGCACGGCGCGGCGTCGCACGGCTCGGCCGGCACCATTTCTCCCGCCACGGGCTGTTTCGCCGCCTGACCCCGACGTTCGTCTCGGTCCCTCTCACTTCTTCTTGGCGCGTGGCGCCGACGTCGATGGTGACGGGTGCCTCGTCAAGTGCTTTTCGAACCAGTGGTGGGCGTAGGGCTCATCGTTAAAGGCCACTACTTCGTGGTAGCCAGCCGATCGATAGAGGCTGATGGCTTCGACCAGCGTGCGATTGGTGTCGAGTCGCACGATGGTGACGTCGCGTTGTAGCGCCTGACTTTCCAGTTCGTGCACGAGGCGGCGTCCGACGCCCAACCAGCGCGCGGCCGGACTGACCCAGACCCGCTTTATCTCGGCGTGGGCGGTGTCGAGGTTGCGCAGGGCGCCGCAGCCAATCGGCTCGTCGCGCAGGTAGGCCACCAGCAAGAGCCCGGTCGGCTCGATCAGTTCCTCGTCCTTGGCCCCCAGGCTGCTCTCGGGTTGGTAGCCACCCTTGAAGCGCTCGTCCAACTCGTCGTAGTAGGACTGGCGGCAAAAGATCGCCGCCGCGCTGTGGGGATCTTCGATTCGAAGGACGACCAGCCCCACGGTGAGGAGCCGCTCGACCGTGCCCATGGCCTCGATGAGCAGGTGGCGCTGATGTTCATTGAGTGGCTCGAGCAGCGACCACGCCAGTTCGTCGGCCCGGCGGTCGAGCTCGGCCCGTTCGAAACGTCCGGCCTTGGTCAGCTCGGCGATGCGCACCCGGTGGTCGTGGGCCGCCGGACGAACCCGCACCAGGTTCTCGGTCTCGAGTTTGCGCAGCAGTCGGCTGAGATAGCCGGGGTCGAGGTCGAGCCGTTCGCGGATGGCCCGCACGTCGGCGCCGTTGTTGATATCCCACAACACGCGCGAGGCGCCTACCGGACGATCGCGTGACAGGTACTGCTCGTTGAGGNNGTCTCGCTTCATATTCTTTGACTCTAGTCAGGTAAAAATCCCAGGTCAATGTGACGTGGGTCTCGATGGTCAACTGAGAGGGGAGCGGAATCGCTCTCGAGTTGCACCGGTCGTGGGGTGATCCGATTGCCGGCGATGTCTGAAACCGCGCTCGGGCTCGAGCTTGGTTACGCGGACCTGACGGTTCGCTCCAGGATTCCGAGCGTGGCGCGCAGCGCCGATTCGGAAATGACGGGGAACACTCCGGCCGTCTTCCACTCGTCGGCGGCGTTCGACCAATCGTAGAAGGAGGTCACCAGGGTGGCGCCCTCGACGGGCGCCAGGCGGTAACCGAACACGTGACCCATGGCCGGACGTATTTTTCCGAGAATGGTCCAGGCAATCTCGTGGTCGGGCTCGAAGGAGGTAATGGTGACGGTCACGTCGTAGAGACCTAGGGGGTAGTCGTTCAGGGCCTCGCGGTCCATGTGCACGACAAAACTGTCGCCCACCGCCTGGACGGATTCGCCCGTTGCTGACTGGAGCATCCCCGAACTGTCGATGCTGACGTGGCCCTGAGGATCACTGAGCAGACGAAAGATGACGGCGCTCGGCGCCTGAATCGTTCTTTGCACCTCAAGTCGCTCGATCGCCATCGTCCGATTCTGCCAGATATCACGGCGAACTCGAGCATTTCGAGCCAATAAGCACCTCGACGAGGTTGCGAGCTAATTGACAATACTTATGCGTTCAATTCTGAGCATGGGTTCGCAGTGCGTACGAAGGCGCGGCATCAACTACTCAAAGGACATCGTCCGTCGATGGTTGCGGGTGATTTCTCACCATCCGGCCAGACGGGCAGATCTCGTGCGGGCAACTAGAACGCCGCTATCGCGCGGTGAACTCCGTGGACGTGGTTGTCAGTCTTCTTGATTAGTGGTGAGCGCCGCGGTACGTTGCGGCAGTATCTCTTCTGGCGTGCTTTCCCACCAAGACCTAATTCGGCTGCTTGGCGTTCTTGTGGGGCACACGGGGGCAAACCAGTGGGGGAAGGGGATCAGCGAAAATCACTGGGATCCACGCGCTCTCTCCGATTATCCC
>PLXU01000162.1 GCA_003151555.1 Acidimicrobiaceae bacterium
CTTCATCTGGGCCGACTGGCAGAGTTGCGGGGCCGACGGCGCGGAATTACTCGATCCGATCAGGTCGCAATATCGCGAGGCCTTCGTGGTCGTGCGTTGTCGCTACGCCGACCAACTCTACAGCCGCTGCCTCTTCATTTGGGTTGATAAGGACTTCGCCCTGGTGCGCGGGTACCTGCAGGGCTACCCCAAGAAATTTGGCTCCATCCATCAGACTCGACCGGTCACCCGGGGGCTCGCCGGGCCCCGTCTGGAAGCGGGCGCCACGTTCGGCATGACTTTGGCGGCCAACGACCGGCGGCTGGCTCAGGCGACGCTCACCCTCGCCGGAACGTCAGAGACCGGCGGATTCGTGAACGCTCACGCCATGCTGCATCACCGGTGGTTCCCCGGCATTGAACTGGACGGTCGCGACAGCACCGCCGACGTGGTGACCATGTCGGGCGTGAACGTCGACCTGGGTCCGGCCTACGCCGGAGAGGCCTCGCTCGAACTCTTTGACTCGCCGAGCGAGGAACTGATGGCGCTGGCCCCGCGAGAAATCATCGGTGGCTACTTCCGCAGCGTCGGCACCACGTTTGCTGGCGGCCGAACGCTCGAGGCGTAAGCATGTCCAAGCGAATCGCCAGCTCGCGGGCCTCCATCGTGTCCGACGCAGAGCATGATATTCGCAGCCGTCTTCGTGGCCACGAACTCGACTTCACCGCAATGAGCGCAGTCTCAAATATTTATCGATCCGGATCGGCCATACGCAATCACATGGAACGGGCAGTCCTCAGCGACTACGACCTCAGTTGGGTTGCCTTCACTGTGCTGTGGGTCCTGTGGATATGGGGCGAGCAGGAGACGGGTCACGTCGCTGCCGAGGCGGGCGTCACGAAAGGCACATTGACTGGAGTGATTAAGACTCTCCAGGGACGAAAGTTACTTCGTCGCGCACCACATCTCGATGATCGACGCCGCGTGTCGATCAGTTTGACCAAGACTGGTGTGCGACTTATCGAAAAAGTCTTCCCCCAATTTAATGAGCACGAAACCTTGGCAGTGAGCGCACTCACTAGAAGCGAGCAACTGGAACTTGCCCGGCTCCTCCGGCTGGTCCTCGGTGGCATTGGCGAAGTCGACGCACCTAATAGTTAAAATTCGTCAACCATGCCAATACCACTAGTGCGGGTGCACGTCGAGGGCCCGACGTGACAGGAGTGCAACCCTTCACTGGCGTACGGCCACCTTGACAAATGAGGCGACCTCTAGCCGTGGCAAATGGTACGAAGTAGTGTCTTCGTCGCAATAGGATCTACTAACGAGGATTGACAATCCGCTACAAGGACACGGAGGCCGGTCCGTTGGGCATGGATGCACAGCAAACTCGCAAGTCCCTCGGCTCGAGCTGATGTCAGTCGTCGCAGCAACCGACGGAGAGTCGTGGCGGCGAGTCGACTTCGTGCGCCGGCTGCGCCGGCGCACACCGATTCTTGCCGCAATGCTGGCGATCGTGATTTCTGGAATGGCCCTCTCCTTCTGGTTAGATCCACTTACCAATCACGGTTCGGGTTGGTCTATGCCGTTGGATATGTGGAATACATTTCGAGCCGCACAGGACGTCGGATGGGGATTCGAAGGCGAGATCTACAAGTCGCAGACGTACTTCGACTCGTTCCCCGGGATTGCGGTGTTGCTCGCCCCCGTGGCGAAGCTCACGGGCCTCTGGCATATGTCCGAGGGCTTCCCGCTGCAACTCCTCCGACCCACGGCGTGGCTGATCCTCGGACCGGTCGAACTGATCCTCGGCGGCGTCGTCCTCTTGCCACTCGACGCGCTGGCCCGACGCCTCGAGGTGCCGGCTCGACGGCGAGCGGTTCTCATCTGGCTCGAAGCCGCCCTGGCATTTCCGGTGGTCGCCATCTGGGGTCACCCTGAATACACCGTGGCCCTCGCGTTTGCGATCTACGGTCTGATCGCCGCTTTCGACGCCAAGTGGGTCCGCGTAGGAATTTTCTTAGGATTTGCGCTCTTGTTCCAGCCCCTGACGCTGCTGATGATGCCCGTGGCCATCGCCTTGATTACCCCACGTCGATGGATTCAACTTGGTCCACTCATCGCGCTGCCATCGGCCCTGTTACTCATTCCCCCACTGGTCAAGGAGTGGAGCGCCACCACCTACGTCCTCCTGCGCCAACCGAACTACCCCGTTAGTGATCACGCGACGCCGTGGGTCTCCTTGGCTCCNNTCTGGTGGGCGGGAGTGGCGCTCTCGCTTCGATGCGTGTTCGAGTGCGTGATGAACCCGTACTACCTGATGCCCGGCCTGGCGATCGTGCTGGTTTGCGCCGCGCTTTTGAGCTCCGCTCGGCTGCTCGTCGCCGTGCTAGCGGGCGCTGCCTGTAGTTACTTGAGTTATCGCGTTATGGGACCGTGGGCGTATTACCTTATCGTCACCGGCCTGCTCCTCGTCGTGCTCGCCTCGACGTGGCCCGGCGCTGCTACGTCGAGTCCGGATGACAGCAACGCAAAGACCATCTCTGGCGACGGTTCAACTTTCGTTGAACACGCCACAACGACCTCCGAGTGAACGTCGCCCCGGCATGAGACTGCCTGATTCCCTCTCGCATCCACCCCGCAGCCCGACGTGCGCCGTCACGACGGACAAACCTCGGCCCCGAAGAACGCGTCGCCATGTTGCGGGGTGCATCGCCGTCCTATCGATCTCCGTGCCGGCAAGGCGGTTGCAATCCGGGGACCGCGAATCCGGCGAGTGCGCCCTGGGCGTCACAGTGCCGCAAACTGCATTTCACAACGCCAGTGGCAATTCTTTAGACATCAAGACGTGCTAGCGAAGTCGACATCCTTGGTCTCCACCGTCCCAGCAGTTCGTCCTGGCGCCGTCTGGTACATCCAGTAGAGGTTCGTATGCGCAATGACCATGTCCGGCGAAGGCGCGCCCCATTCCGTTTGGTCCTCTGTCGTGTGCGCATCGCTGACCAGGGTCGCGTCATAGCCTCGGACAAGTGCGCCGTGCAGGGTTGAGCGGATGCACGCGTCGGTCTGGGCGCCGACGACGATGAGTCTGCCTGCCCCGAGGTCTGACAGCACCGACTCGAGGTTCGTGTCCTCAAAGGAATCACCGTAGTTCTTCGCGATGAGCGGCTCGGCCTCGTTTGGAGAGAGTTCGGGTACGATGCGCCAGGCATCACTCCCCTTCCTTAATCGCTCATCTGAGTGTTGGACCCACACGACGGCGACGTCCTCCTGCCGTGCCTTCTCCACCAGGCTGGCGACGTTGGCGACGACAGTGTCTCGTTCGTGAGCTCCCTCGACAACTCCCTTTTGCACGTCGACGACGAGGAGCACGGTGTTCGGCCGGTTCTCAAGTGTGGTCATGGTCTCTCCTTACTCATTGGGCCAGCAACCAGTCACGATAGACCTACCCGGTTACATCGCGCCGAAAGCAATCTTGGACCACCCCGTCCAATGAAATGGCTGTTTGCACGGCGAGAACTACGCGGACCTAGAGACTTCTTGGGGGTCGCCGCGCATAGCCGCGTCTTCGGTGGCAATCAAATGCCGAGCCGCACGGGCCTCATCTACCCGCGATACGGGCGTCGTCTGGGGAGCGCGGTGTAGCGAATCAGGATCGTCGATGGCACGTTGCGCAATGCGCTCAACTGCCTCGGCTAGTGACTCCAGTGTCTGTAGGCTTTCGGTTTCAGTTGGCTCGAACATCAGCGCCTCTTCGACGATCAGTGGGAAGTAGACCGTCGGCGAGTGAAAACCCTCCTCCAGCAGCGCCTTGGCCACGTCCAGACCGCGCACGCCGTACTTCGACTTAAGCGGCACCGCGGTCAGCACGCATTCGTGCATGCACACCCGGTCGTACGCGGCGGGCAGCGTGTCGCGCAGACGCTGTCGCAGCCAGTTGGCATTGAGGACAGCGTGTTGGGCCACCCGGGTCAGGCCGTCGCCGCCGTGGACGTCGATGTAGGCCAGCGCGCGCGCCAGGACCATGGAATTGCCGTGCCAGCCGTGCACCCGACCGATTGACTGTTCCGGTCGCACCCATTCGTACGTGCCCTTGGCCGTGCGCATCGCCCTAGGTCCGGGCAAGAACGGCGCCAGACGTTGCGACACCGCGACCGGACCCGCTCCAGGGCCTCCCCCACCGTGGGGCGTGGCGAACGTCTTGTGCAGGTTCATGTGGACAACGTCGAAACCCATGTCGCCCGGTCGCACGATGCCCAGGATCGCGTTGAGGTTGGCGCCGTCGTAGTAGAGCAGACCGCCGACGTCGTGCACGGCCGAGGCAATCTCGGTGATTTCTTCTTCAAAGAGGCCGACCGTGTTGGGATTGGTCAGCATGATGCCCGCCACGTCGGGTCCCAACGCCGCCTTGAGCGCCACCAGGTCGACCAGTCCGCGATCGTTGGAGGCAATGGTCGTGACCTCGTAACCCCCCAACGTCACCGAGGCGGGGTTGGTGCCGTGGGCCGAATCGGGAATGAGAATCCGCTTGCGCGCGTCGCCGTTGGCGCTGTGGTAGGCGCGCATCAACAACAGACCGGTCAGCTCCCCGGCCGCGCCGGCGGCGGGCTGCAACGTGGCCGCGCTCATGCCGGTGATGGCGCAGAGACGTTCCTCGAGCGTGGCCAACAGCTCCAGCCAGCCCTGCGTCAATTCGGCCGGCGCACCGGGGTGCACCGAATTGAGTCCTGGGTCGGCCGCCACGGCGTCGCAGAATTTGGGGTTGTACTTCATCGTGCANNCCGTGGTGCGCAACTGGTAGGCCGAACGGCCGGGCACCGACATCTCAAATATCGTCGGTTCCACCTCGTGACCGAGCAGCGGCGCCGAGGCGGCTCGACCCCCGGGATGGGCCCTGTGCGGCATCAGTTGACCGCCTTGGCCAGCGTCTCGACGTACAGTTCGATCTCGGACTTGGTGCGCCGTTCGGTGGCGGTGACCAGGATCACGTGGTCGTTCTCGTCCATCGCGCCAGCGGGTCCATCGCCGTTCAGCGCCGCGATCGAGAGGCCACCCAAAATGGCGTGGTCGGCCATGCGCGAGAGCACCTTGGACGCCTTCT
>PLXU01000122.1 GCA_003151555.1 Acidimicrobiaceae bacterium
CTTGCCGTGGTTCGCCTTCTTCTTCGCGCGTATCTTGCGCTTATTAGTCCGCTTTGACATAGGTGACAATGTTAGTAGGTGGAGGGCTCGACGGGCCAAACGAAGGAGTCGTGGTGGAAGAAGCAGCGAACAGTGCGACCCCCGGTCAATTGGTGGTTGTGGCGACGCCGCTGGGCAATCTCGGCGACATCTCGCGTCGGGCGCTGGAGCTGTTGACGCTCGCCGACGTCATCTACTGCGAAGACACGCGTCACTCGAGCACGCTGTTCAGTGCGCACGACATTGCCGTCAGGCGCCGACTGCGCGCCCTGCACGAGCACAACGAAGCGTCGCTCTGCGCCGAGATCGTCGAGCGTGTTCGCGACGGTCAATTGGTCGTGCTGATCAGTGACGCCGGCACGCCGGGCATCAGCGACCCGGGCAGTCGCGTCGTGGCGGCCGTGGCCGACGCGGGCCTGGTGGTGACGACGGCTCCCGGTGCGACGGCGGTGATCGCTGCGCTCACCGTCAGCGGCCTCGCGACCGATCGGTTCGTCATGGAAGGGTTCATGGCTCGCAAGTCGGGCGAGCGCGAACTCATGTACCAACAGTGGGCGCACGAACCGCGGACCATCGTCTTTTACGAATCGCCCCAACGGGTGGTGACGACCTTGGGCGAGATGGCGCAACGTTTCGCCGAGCGCCGAGTCGCGGTCGTGCGTGAGATGACCAAGCTGCACGAGGAGGTGGTGCGCGGAAGCGTCGCGAGGGTGGCCGAGATCTTCAAGGACCGTGACGTGTTGGGCGAGATCGTGGTGGTGCTTGAGGGTGCGTGCGAGGCGCCGGCGCTCGACGACGACACCATTCGCGCGGCCCTGGCCGAGCAGTTAGCGAGTGGCGCCAGCGTGCGCGACGCGGTCTCCCACGTTGAAGAGGCGCTCGGCGTCGCACACCGCACGGCTTACCTGTTGGCGTTGGAACTGCGCGCCGAGAACGGCGCGGGTCAGTAACCTCTTCCGATGGGTCGTTTCTACATCACCACCCCGATTTACTACGTCAACGATGCCCCCCACGTCGGGCACGCCTATACGACGGTCAACGCTGACGCCCTCGCGCGCTGGCACCGGCTGGTGGGCGACGAGACGAAATTCCTCACCGGCACCGACGAGCACGGCCAGAAAGTCGCGGACGCCGCCGCCAAGAGCGCACTGTCACCCCACGAGTGGACCGATCAAACTTCGATGCGTTTTCGCGAGGCCTGGGACGCGATGAACATCAGCTACGACGACTTCATCCGCACCACCGAGGCGCGTCACTTCGAGAGCGTGCAGAAGTTCTTGAGCGCCATCTACGACAACGGCCATATTTACAAGGATGTCTACAAGGGCCTGTACTGCGTCAGTTGCGAGGATTACTACATGTACGAAGCGAGCGACCACGGCAAGTGTCCGGTGCACGGCATCGTGCTCACGGAGATGGAAGAAGAGAACTGGTTCTTTCGCTTGAGCGCGTTCGAGGACCGGCTGCTCGAGTACTACGCCTCGCACCCGCAGTTCGTGACGCCCGAAACCAAGCGCAACGAGGCGCTCTCCTTCGTCAAGGGTGGTTTGAAGGACATCTCTATCACCCGAACGTCAATTGACTGGGGTGTGCCCGTGCCCTGGGATGAGCGCCACGTGTTCTACGTCTGGTACGACGCGCTCATCAATTACTTGACGGCTATTGGCTACGGGAGCGATGACGATGAGGTCGCCACGTGGTGGCCGCACTCGCATCACCTCATCGGCAAGGAGATCATCCGCTTCCACTGCGTGTGGTGGCCCGCGATGTGCATGGCGGCCGGGTTGGAGCCCGTCTCACACGTCCAGGTCCACGGTTGGCTCTTGGTCGGGGGCAAGAAGTTGTCCAAGACCATGGCTGCGCGCGGTGACGTGAAGCTGACCGACATTTCCCCCGTCCTGCTGACGGATGAATACGGCGTCGATCCAATCCGTTACTACTTGCTGCGCGAGACGGCATTGGGAAATGACGGGGACTTCTCTTTAGAGGGAATCGTCCAGCGCTACAACACCGACCTCGCGAACAACCTGGGCAACCTGGTGGCCCGGGTCGCCACGGTGGTGCATTCGAAGTGCGCGGGCGTGGGTCCCGTGGCGCAGATGAATTCGCCGTTGCGCGAGCACGCCGAATTGGCGGTGTCCGAGACCCAGTCGGCGTGGAACCGGTTCGCCCCCCAGGCCGCACTCGAGGCAACGTGGGGCCTCATCGGTGCGACCAACGCCTACCTCGAACAACTGGCCCCGTGGAAGATGGAACCCGGTCCCGAGGTCAACAACGTCATGGGCGACGCGTTGGAGGCAATCCGTCTCGTCAGCATTCTCGCCTCGCCGGCGATGCCCGCGACCTGCGATGAAATCTGGACTCGCATTGGAATGGCGGGAAAACCGACCGACGCCGTCTTCAACGAAAGTTGCGTGTGGGCGCACGAAACGGCGAGTCGACCGGTGATTAAGGGCGACCCACTCTTTCCTCGCATCAAGAGCGACGAGTGAGTCACTGGACCGACGCGCACTGCCACCTGCAGGATCGCTTCTTCTCCGATGACCAGGTGGGGGCCAGTGCCCAGGCCGCGCTGGCGCGTGCCTACGAGTCCGGCGTCGATCGCGTAGTGGTCATCGGCACCGACGCGACTACCTCGCGCGAGGCCCTGGCGATAGCGGACCTCGCGGGGCCCGTCGAGATCTACGCCACCGTGGGCCTGCATCCCCACGAGGCCACCCACGATATTGCCCCGATTCTGGCCTTGGCCCGGGCCGGCCACCCCCGCCTGGTGGGGATCGGGGAGTGCGGTTTTGACTACTTCTATGAACATTCGCCCCGTTCGGCCCAGAGCGAGGCCTTTCGCCTCCAGATCGCCCTGGCCCAGGAATTGGACCTGGCCCTGGTGGTGCACGCCCGCGACGCGTTTGACGATCTCTGGGACGTGTTTGCCAGCGAGGGCGTCCCGTCGCGCACGGTGATCCACTGCTTCACCGGAACGGCGCAGGACGCGCAGCGTTGCCTCGAACTCGGATGTGATATTTCGTTCTCCGGCATCGTCACCTTCAAGAACGCCGACTCGTTGCGCGAGGCCGCGAAGTTGGTGCCGCTCGATCGTCTGCACGTCGAGACGGATAGTCCCTTCTTGGCGCCGGTCCCGCACCGGGGTCGGGCCAATGAACCAGCGATGGTGAGCGTGGTGGGCGAATACTTGGCTGCACTTAGGGGAGAAGAGGTCGTCACGCTGCGCGACGCGACCTCGGCCAATTCGGCGCGTTTGTTCAACCTGCCGGCTCGATAAATATCGCCTGACTAGGCATTACCCGTGGCCGCGCTTTCCCCCACGCGCGACGAGCCCGCCTTGCTAGCGTTGTCGGTGGAAAGTCTGACAAGGCACCATTGTCCTGGCGGAGGGTGGAGATCTGAGGGCAACAATCCAACGGACGCTGTGTGGTCCGTTGTCGCTTTTGACCGTGATGAGCCTGGTGGCGACTTCACTGGTGTTCACGACGTCCTCAGTGGGGGCGGCTTCGTCGCACGCCCCCATGCACATGCCCAACGTGGTCGGGCGCACCCGCGCGCAGCTCTACGCCATCATGCGACACGACGAGCTTTATTTCTCCACCCGGGGTCCGGGAAGTTCGGATGGCAAGTGGCGCACCGTGGCGGCCCAGTCTCCGGCGCCGGGCAAGCTCGTGGCCTGGCACTCGACGGTGCACATCACGACGTCGCTGTCGGCCTACCGCGGACCTCGGGCTGTACCGCGGCTACTGGGGCTCACCCGGGCCCAGGTCTACGCCGTGATGAGACGGGCCGACCTCTATTTCACGACCCGGGGACCCGGAAGTGTAGGCGGCACTTGGCTTGTGGTGCGCCGCCAGTCTCCGGCCCCGGGCACCCGGGTGGCCTGGCACTCCTCGGTGCTGCTTACGACGAGCCTCACAAGACCCCGCCCCAAGCCGGTGAGGACGAAGCCCAAGCCCAAGCCCACACCCACGAAAACGACCACCACGACGATGAAAGCGCACCCGATCTCCACGACAACCTCGTCGACGACATCGACGACATCGACGACATCGACCACCACGACCACCTACCCGGGCGAGACGACCACCACCACGTCTTCGACGTCGACGTCGACGACGACCACGACCACGGTGCCGACGACCACCACCACCATCAAGCGATCGAAGTCGCGCGATTATCGCGTGGGCATCGCCACCTGGTACAACTTCATTCCCGGACGCTGCGCGACGTGGTACCTGCCGCTCGGCACGCGCGTGCGCGTACGTGACCTCGCCACCGGCAAGGTCATCGTCTGTCGCGCCACCGACCGCGAAGGTGCGCGCGGCAACCGGGTGGTGGACCTCTCCGAGACGCAGTTCGCGCAATTGACGCCGCTCTGGCACGGGGTCCTACGTGTCAGAGTCTCCTGGTGACCCATACCCGCACCGAACTGGTAGCCCTGCTCGAGACCCACGGACTCAAACCCTCGCGCGCGCTCGGCCAGAACTTCGTGGTCGACCCCAACACCGTGCGGCGCATTGCCCGTCTCGCCCACGTCGGCGAGGGCGACCTGGTGCTCGAGATCGGTGCCGGGCTGGGATCACTGACCCTGGCCTTGGTCGAAACGGGGGCCGAAGTACAGGCCATGGAAGTCGATCGCTACTTGGTGGGTCCGCTGCGAACGGTGGTCGAACCCCACGGCGTCACCGTGCACCACGCCGACGCCCTGCACGCCAACTACCACGAGTTGCTGGGCGGGCGCGAGGCGGTCGTGGTGGCCAATCTGCCCTACAACGTGGCGACGCCACTGGTCCTGCAGTTGCTCGAGACCCAGCCGCTCATTCGACGCATGCTGGTCATGGTGCAAAAGGAAGTGGGCGAGCGCTTCGCCGCCCAGGCCGGCGACGAGGCCTACGGCGCCGCCTCGCTGCGCCTGCAGTACTTCGCCGAGGCGCAAGTGGTGGGCAAGGTCGCCCCGACGGTCTTTCTGCCCAAGCCGAACGTCGACTCGGCGCTGGTGTCCATCGTGCGCCACGAACGGGTCCGCATCGACCCCGCGATCGTGAGCGAAGCCGCGCTCTTTGAGGTCATCCGCACCTCGTTCGGCCAGCGCCGCAAGATGCTGCGCCGCTCGCTGGCCGGCTGGGTCAGCGAGGGGGTCTTCGAACGCGCCGACATTGCCGCGACGCGCCGGCCCGAAGAGTTGACCCTCGAGGAGTTTGCCCGTCTGGCGGCGGCGCGATGATTGGCCTGCGAGCTCCGGCGAAGTTGACCTGGTACTTGGAAATTACCGGGCGCCGCAGCGACGGCTACCACCTCATCCGCAGCGAAATGCTCACGGTCGCCCTGGATGACATCGTGGTCATCGACGAGGCGGAGGACTACGTGCGAGTCTTTAATCCCTTTTCGACGCCGGTGCCCCAGGACCAGACCAATCTGGTGGCCCGAGCCCTCAAACTCGTCGGCCGAACGGCCGGGGTCACCATCGAGAAATCCATTCCGGTCGGTGGGGGTCTGGGCGGCGGCAGCGCCGACGCGGCGGCCGTACTGCGCTGGGCCGGCGGAGTCAGCTCCGAAGCGGCGTTGAGCCTCGGAGCCGACGTGCCCTTCTGCCAGCTGGGCGGGCGAGCACTGGTCGAAGGAGTGGGCGAACATCTGACGCCGCTCGCCTTTGCCGCTCGCACGGTCACCCTCATCACGCCCGATTTTGGCGTGTCGACGGCCGACTGCTACGGCGCCTACGACGAATTAACGGCGAGCGGCCAGAGGCCCGAAGGTCGAAATCACTTAGAAGCGGCGGCCCGGCTCGTCGAACCGCGTCTCGCGCGCGCCCTGGACTGGCTGCGCGCAGAATTAGGACACGAGGTGCACCTGGCGGGATCGGGCTCGACCATGTTCGTTGAAGGAATCGTGGGCCAGCCCCACCTCGAAATGGCTGGTCCCGACGGGGTGCTTAGCTTTTATCGAGTGTCCGCCAGACCTCGAGAGGNNGCATGCGCTTGCGGCGCTTCTTGATTAGTGATCCCATGGCTCGTAGAACCTTACTAGGTTTCCAAAACGGGCCAAATCGGGGGATTTGACCTAGGACGGCTCGGCGACGCGCTCGATGCGCAGCGCTTGGCGCGGACAGCCCCGCACCACGTAACGGGCCGATCCCAAGGTCGCGGCGTTGCTGGGGGGGTGCAAAATGATTCTCAAGATGATTGCGCCACCTAAGGTCTGGGCCGCCTTGCAATGCAGTTGTGAGTCGCCACGTAAGACAATGCACAAAAGTAAGTGATTTGCCTACGAATCAGACTCAATCGGCAGGGTTATCGTGAAACGTGCGCCGCCTAGTTCGGGGTCGTTGTCGACGCTCACCGTGCCCTCAAGTTCGGACACCACCTGGGCCACGATCGAAAGTCCCAGTCCCGAGCCGGGCAGGGCGCGCGCCGAAGCCGAGCGCCAGAAGCGGTCGAAGACGTGAGCCCGGTCGTCATCGCTGATGCCCGGGCCACTGTCAGCGACCGTGATCGTGCCCTCCGAAGTGGACACCACGATGTGACCACCCTCGGGAGTGAACTTCACGGCGTTGGTGAGCAGGTTGCTCAGGGCCCGGACCAGTCGGTCGCGGCGTCCGAGCACCATCGACGCCTCGACGTGGGCGTCGATGGTGATGTCGCGTATCCGGGCGTACGTCCGGGCGGTATCCACGCACTCGTCGACGCACTCGTCGAGGCGAAGCGATTCGAGCACGCCCTCGCTGCGTTCACCGCGCGCCAGCTCGGCCAGGTCGCCCACCAGCGCCGTCAACTCGTAGACCTGGGTGACCATGTCGTGGGTGAGTTGGTGCAGGTCCTCGGCGCCGAGTTCGTCGGCGCGCGAGAGCACCTGGGCGTTGGTGCGTAGTGAGGTGAGCGGCGTGCGCAATTCGTGGCTGGCGTCGACGACCAACTGTCGCTGGAGCGCCTGGCTATTTTCCACCGTGCTCAGTAGTCGGTTAAAGACTCGGCGCAGCCGTCCCAGCTCATCGACGCCTCCGGCGTCGATGCGGTGGCGCATGTCGTTGGTCTCGGCCACCTCTTCGATTTCGTTGGTCACCGATTCGAGCGGGCGAAGGGCGGCGCGGGCGATGAAGAAACCGAGTCCCAGGGCGAGCAGCACCCCGGCCGTGGCCACGAGCAACAAGGTGTCGAGCAGGTGGCCCAGTTCGTTGACCTGACCGGTGATGTCGACGATGAAGAGTTCGGCCGAGGTGGTCGGCACCGTGCACAATCCGCTGTTGCAGCCCACCAGCGAATTGGCCGGCAGCCCGATGATGAGTTCACGGTAGGAGTCGCCACCGATCTGCACGGTGCGAATTACCTGGCTCTGCTTGTCGTGAGCGACCTTGAGGATCGTCGCGTCGATCTTTACGTTAGAGGGGGGGTTCGTCTGTCCGGTGGGCAGCACCAGTTCGAAGTACGCGCCGGTGTAGGGCGCGTCGTTACCTAGGTGGTGGCCGGGGGACCGCGAGGCCTGGATCAACGACTGGTCCACGGAGTTGAGCAGTGCGTTTCGCGTCGTCAAGAACGAAGTGAAACAGGCGAGTATCACGACGAAGGCGGCGACCCCGACGGTGGCGAAGATGACCCGTGAGCGAAAAGTCACGAGGTGCGCAGTGCGTACCCCACGCCGCGCACTGTTTGAATCAGTCGTGGCTCGCCGCCCTCTTCGAGCTTGCGGCGCAGGTAGCCAATGTAGACGGCGAGCGAATTGGTACCGGAATCAAAGTTGTAGCCCCACACCAGGTCGAGGATCTGGTCGCGGGTCAGCACCTGGCGCGGGTGCTGGAGGAATAACTCCAACAGGTCGAACTCGATCTTGGTCAGTTCAATGGATCGATCGCCCCTTCGCACTTCGCGGGTCTGGGGGCTCAGGCTCAGGTCCTCGAAGCGCAGCACCATCTCGTCGCCGTCGCCGACGTTGCGCCGGCGCAGTAGCGCGCGCAGTCGAGCCAGCAATTCGGCGAGGTCGAAGGGTTTGACGAGGTAGTCGTCGGCACCCACGTCCAGGCCCGCCACCCGGTCGTTCACCGCGTCGCGCGCGGTCAGCATGAGAATCGGCGTGGAATCACCGGCCCTTCGTATGCGCCGGCAGATCTCCAACCCATCGATGTCGGGCAGTTGCAGGTCGAGCACAATCGCGTCGGGCGCGCGCAGTTGAATGGACCGCAGCGCGGCCGTGCCGTCTTCGAAGAGTTCCACGTCGTAGTTCTCCATTCGCAGCGCCCGTCCGAGCGCAGTGCGGATCGCGGCGTCGTCGTCCACGATGGCGATGTAGGAAGTGGGAGTGGGAGCGAAGGTCACGGCTGGTCTTTCGTATTAGTACGGTCAGGCTCTAGTGTTGCAAGTAGGTATTAACCATCGCCAGTCATTCGGTAAGAATCTCTGAAGATTGTTACGTATTTGCTGTGGCGGGTAATTCAATTGGCAGAATGCCGGACTTTGAATCCGGTCGTTGGAGGTTCGAGCCCTCCCCCGCCAGCCAGGTAAATCAGGGACATAAGTGGTTGAGCAGCGCGGCGAGCTCAAGCGGCGCGTCGCCCTGGATCGAATGGCCCGCGCCCGCAACGTGCACCACGTGGGCGTGGGGGTTGCGCCGCAACAATTCCGCCTCGTCGTCGTCGTCGACCACCGAACCCGGCGCCATCGCGCGCAACAGCGTGACGGGCATGTCAAGTTCTTCGAGCATGACCCACAGGTCGCCCACGGCGGGAGCCGCGAGTTGGGACTTCGGGTGCTGTTGGTGGCGCCAGACCCACGTACCGTCGTCTCGCTGCACTGCGTTGTGCATAATGCCGCGGCGCAACGAAGCGACCGAGCGGGTGGGATTGTGGGCCACGGTTCGCGCGAGCAACGCGTCGAAGTCGTCGAAGGACGTCGGGCCGTTCACGAAGTCGGTGATGTG
>PLXU01000151.1 GCA_003151555.1 Acidimicrobiaceae bacterium
GAGTCGTAGCCGCGGTACTCCAGGCGCGCGAGGCCCTCGAGCAGTGTCGCCAGCGTGTCGGAGGATCCAACGACCCCGATGATGCCGCACATGGAGCCAGCCTACTCGTGGGCCCGAATTGGCTTTAGGGGCCGACTAGTGCACCGAGAACGGGCGCAGACGCGCGACGAACTCGTCCACGAAGGCCGCGTCGAGCGCTTCGATCATGATGCGCACCACCGGCTCGGTGCCCGAGGGTCGAATGAGCAATCGCACGTCGGCGTTGTCCACCTCGTGGCGCGCCCGCAGTTCTTCGAAGATCTCGTTGGCGACGCGCTCGTCGTAGGAGTCGCGCGCGATGTTGACGAGGGCTTGGGGGACGCGACGCCAGGCCGCGTCGGCCTGTTGGGCCAGCGGTCCGCGGCGCACCACTAGGTCACCCAGCAGCAAGGCCGTCAAGAGGCCATCACCGGTGGGCGCGAGATCGCGAAAGATCAGGTGACCGGACTGCTCGCCGCCAAAGTGCCAGGACCGCTCCTCTAAGGCAATCAATACGTTTCGGTCACCGACATCGGTCTCGACGATGGCGACTCCGCTCTTGGCCAGGGCCCGATGTAGACCGAGATTGCTCATCGAGGTCACCACCAAACCGCCGCCGAGCTCGCCGCGCGACGCGAAATCCAGGGCGAAGAGGGTCATGAGGTCGTCGCCGTCGCGCACCGTGCCCGACGCGTCAACCGAGATGAGCCGGTCGGCGTCACCGTCAAAAGCGACCCCCAGGTCGGCCCCCAGTTCGAGCACGTGTCGGGCGAGGTCCTCGGGGTGCGTCGACCCGCACCGCTCGTTGATGTTGCGACCATCGGGGCTGTTGTGCAGCACGGTCAGTCGCGCGCCGGTGGTGGCGAACAGTTCGTAGGCGACGTGCGAGGCCGCGCCATTGGCGCAGTCGATCACGATGTGCAGTGACGAGAGATCGCTGGGCACCAGTGAGCGTAAATGGGCGGCGTAGTCGTGCTCGGCCGACTGGTCAATGCTCGGGCCCTCAAAAGAGTCGTGCGGTGCGGGCGCGGCGGCGTTGAGGGCGAGCGCCACGGCCGTCTCGGTATTGTGATCGAGCTTGGTGCCGCCGAGTCCCAGGACCTTGAGACCGTTGTCGTAGTAGGGATTGTGCGACGCCGACACCACCACCCCGACGCCGCCGCGCTGCTGAGCAATGACCGCCACGCCGGGCGTGGTGAAGTAGCCCAGGTTGGTGGCCTGCGCTCCCCCGTCGGCCAGGCCCGCCAGGACGGCGGCGGCCAGTGGAGGTGAACTCTCTCGCGTGTCGTAACCCACGAAGACGGGCACCGAAAAGACAGTGGCGACGGCGCGTCCGAGCCGGTAAGCCAGGTCGACGGTGATCTCGTCGTACGCCCTGCCGCGGATGCCATCCGTGCCGAAGCGCACGGGCATGACCATTACCGCTTCGAGTACTGGGGAGCCTTACGGGCCTTCTTAAGGCCGTACTTCTTGGTCTCTTTCTTGCGCGAGTCACGCGTCAAGAGTCCGGCCTTCTTAAGGACCGGACGAACCGCCTCGTCGAGTTCGAGCAGTGAACGCGAGATTCCTAGACGCAGCGCCCCGGCCTGACCGGCCACGCCGCCGCCCTCGATGGTGGCGTCAATGTCGTAGGTCTGCTGAGCGTCGATGAGACGCAGGGGCTCCATCACCATCTGGCGATGGGTCGCCGAGGTGAAGTAGTTGTCGAAGGCGCGGGAATTGATGGTGATGGTGCCGGTGCCGGGGCGAAAACGCACGCGCGCCACCGCTTCCTTGCGCCGTCCGGTCGTCTGGGTAAGCGGTGATGACACGAAGTTCTCCTTACGCGCGGCGGATGGCCGAGGTGTCGTACTGCACGGGTTGCTGCGCGGCGTGCGGGTGCTCGGCGCCGGCGTAGACGAAGAGTTTGTCCATCTGGGCGCGGCCCAGGCGATTCTTTGGCACCATACCCTTGACGGCGTCAAAGACCAGCGTCGCGGGATCGCTGTCCATCAGGCTCTGCCACGACGTCGCGCGTAGACCGCCGGGATAGCCCGAGTGATGGTAGTGGAAGTTCTGTGCCGCCTTGTTGGCGGTCACCACGACCTTGTCGGCGTTGACAATGATGACGTAGTCACCGGTATCGACGTGCGGGGCGAAAAAGGTCCGGTGCTTGCCGCGCAGCAGCGAGGCGGCGACCGTCGCGACTCGCCCGAGCACGAGACCCTCGGCGTCGATGACCAGCCAGTCGCGGGTCAACTCGGCGGGTTTTGGTGAGTACGTCTTCACGATTCTTCCTTCAGCAAAATGTTCGGATGGCCCCCAACGCGGTCCGCGGGGACTCTCCATCCTACGAAACTTCAGGCCTCCGGGCAAGTTCTGGTCAATAAGGCCAGATTGTCTCAATCCGAGCACCGCGGCGGCTCTCGAAACGACGCCCGCGACCGCGAGGTCCTATCAGATCGTCACGCGGTAGTCGGGTCGAGCCAAAGGGCGTCGTCCCCGTGACCACCTTCATAACCAACGCCGACGAGGGCGAGTCCGCCGGCGGGCGCCGCCGACGGAAGTTGATGGCGCACGGTGCTCTCGAGACGATCTTTGACGGTGGACTCGGGCAGTCCGCCCTGACCAATGGCCACCATCGTCGAGACGAGACAGCGCACCATATTGTGGCAAAAGGACTGCGCGCGGATGGTCAAGCGCACCGCTGGCGCGTGGCGAGGGCTCATCACCCATTCGTCGGCCAGTCGTTCCCAACGCACCTCGAGGACCTTTCGCAGCAACGGCTCTCCTGCGGGCGAATTCGTCGGGCGCCGACAAAACGCTCGAAAGTCGTGCGTGCCGAGCACGTGCTTCGCCGCGCGGCTCATCGCCTTGAGATCGAGCGGCCCTGGGACCGACCAGGCCCAGGTGTTGGTCGAGTTCAGTCCCGGCTCGTTGTTTTCGAGAACCAGGTAGCGGTACTCGCGCCAGATCGCCGAGAAGCGAGCGTGAAAGTCGTCACTGACCGGCTCGGCGCGCAGGATCTGCACGCGTCCGCGAAGTTGCTTGTTGAGCGAGCTCATCAAGCGCTCGCTCTCGAGGCTCCGCACCTTGACCACGACCGGCAGGTCAACGTGAACGACCTGGTTGAAGGCGTGCACGCCCGCATCCGTGCGACC
>PLXU01000142.1 GCA_003151555.1 Acidimicrobiaceae bacterium
CCTCGACCGGTTCACCCGCGACGGAGCGGTACGTGCCCGCGGTCCACCACGTGCCCGAAGAGGTCTGCATGGACACGGTGTAGACGTTGCCCCCGGGCAGACCCTGCTCGTGCATCGTGAGCGACGTTCCCCACGGTCGCTGGGTCATTACCGCGCTGGCGTGCACCGCAGTAATGCCGCTCAGGGCCAGCGTACGTTGGGTGGGCGGTGTCTGTGCGCTATTGCCGGAAAAGACGATGGCCAGAATGAATGACGCGGCAATGAGTCCCACGCCCGCCAGTGACGTCACCCTGGTGCGGCGCCGGCGCCGATGCTGGGCCGCGCCGCGCTGCAGGTCACGCAGTACCTTGTCGGTGAGTTGGGCGGGCACCGATGCGGTGGGCGTGACGGCCGCCGGATCGACGTAACTCAGCATCCGGTAGGTCTGAGCGAACTCGCGAGCTATTGTCTCGCAGTCCGCACATCCCTCGAGGTGCGCGACCAGGGCGGCTTCTTCATTGGTCGATAGATCACCGAAGAGGCGCATGGCGATTGCCTCACGCCACTTTTCACATCTCATATCGTTCATTGATCCCACCCCGCTTCTTCAAACAAAAGTCGCAGCATTCGTAGTGCGTAGAAGGTACGGCTGCGAACGGTACCTTCCGGTATTGCGAAGAGCTCGGCCACCTCGCGACCGCTGCGACCGTTGAAGTACAGCTCGGTGATGATCAGGCGATGTTCGGGGTCTAGTCGCTGGAGCGCCGACTCCATCTGCCAGCCGAGCATCGCCGTTTCGAGATGATCCTCGGCGGCCGGCTCGTCGCCCTGTTCCATTGGCACCGTTTGGATCTTGGTCTGTCGCGTGCCGATGTCGATGATGACCCTGCGCTCGATGGTGAACAGCCACGTGCGCAGCGACCCGAGCGTCGGATCGAATCGCGACCTAGAGCGCCACGCTCGCGCGAACGTCTCTTGCACGGCGTCCTCCGCGTTGCCCGACGAGTAGAGCGAACGGCGCGCGAAGCCGAGCAGTTCGCCGCCGTGGGCCAAGAAAGCGTCGCGTAGTCCGGATTCGTCGGCCGCCTCGAGTCCATTGCCGTCACTCTTGGATGGGTGGCGCCCGAGGTCCTCGGTGGTCATCGCAACTTCACCCGGCGCGCGACGTCGCACGCCACTGATCGAGGCATCGTCAACCGTCAACTTGCGAGATGTCGTCATAACTAGTAGGCACCGCCACCTCCACCGCCGCCCGTTGTGGTGGTGGTAGTGGGTGTCTTGACGGTCGTCGTAGTTGTCTTGGCANNGTGACGGTCGTCGTGGTTGCCTTGGCGGTCGTCGTGGTTGTCTTGGCGGTCGTCGTAGTTGTCTTGACGGTCGTCGGAGTGGTACCGCCGCCAGAGGAGGCGGCCTTAAGAATGGGTGTGGCGGACGCGGATGTGGAGGCCGCCTTCACGATGTACCACTTGCCACCGTCAAATGACTTGCCCTCGCCCTTGGATCCTTTCGCGCCGGCGTCGCCGATGAAGGTGTACAGCGGGTACGAGTTGAACGTGACCTGCTTGGTGGTGGCGCTGCGTGCGACAAAGCCAATCTTTCCTTTGACGTTGGACCCGAGGCTAATGGCGGTCACGGAGCTCTTGACGGTGACGGGGATCCATGACGAAAGGCAGGCGCCCTTGCACTTGAGCTTGGCGCCTTTTTCGACGCTCAATACGTACAGGGTCTTCGAAGCGCTCGTGGCCAGCGCCCCGGGGAAGCCCGCGACATTGACCGACTGCAGCACCGGCGTCGATGCGCCGGAGGGGACCACGATGGGTCCGGCGAGCAGTGCTGCGACGCCGAGCGAAACGAAGGAGATCTTCGTGGCCCGCGAAGCGCGCCTACCTCGTGGCAACTTCTGAGAACTCGTAGTCGACATCGGATCGCTCCTTTGGGTTTCGTACGTTGCAATCTGGCAACGTCGCGCACATAGGTATACCTAGGGCCGGCGCGATTTGTTCAGTTGAATTATCAAATTACTGGAGCATTGTAGATTCTGCGGGCGACGTCAACTAGGCGAACGCCGGCGTTCCACGTCATTGAGTCCGACCCATCCCCTAGGCGCCCCCGTGGCGTGGCGACCGAGTGATCAAGCGGGCAAGTTCCAGTGATACTGAAACCATTCCACCGTGGACGGCGTTGGCGCTATTTGAGTAGAGGAGAGAAACGTGACTATGCCACTGGTGCAGGCGTTGCTCTTGAGATTATTGAGACTCAGTTCGGGTGTCACTGTGGGGAAGAGGGCCTGGTCGGTGATCGAAGTGCCATTACTTAATACCAAGGTCAGTAAGGGGGGCCCCTCGCCTGCGGCGGTGGGGTAGTTTGGTCCGGCACATATTGTCATGCTCACACCAACTTCGTAACTCTGGTCAGTATTGTGGGGTTCCGTGAAGTTAATAGATTTCACCGTCATCGTCGTAAAGCCCCCTATGTCGTCCGGGATGTTCGCCGTCTGTCCAGCTGAATAAGAAAGCACGGGGGGAGGGCTGAGGATCTGCGTGAGGGCGTTATCCAATCGGTGGATCGCCAAGATGTCGTCCACGGACCCGGCGCAACCCCAAATCCCGATCACGATACCCGCGACCGCGAGCCACCGACCGCCCTTATGCCAGTTGGATTCTTTAATCTGCAGGAGCGCGAAGATTCCGAAGAGAACGGCGAGCAGGGACGTGAACAGGGAGAGCCAAGCCTCCTCGATGTTAAAGAGCGACGAGAGTCCGAAGAGGAAGAAGAGCGAGAGAATCAACGAGGTAATGGCGAGGCCGCTCGTACCATAGGTCTGGAACGAGTGCAATGGCGTCGAAGGCTCCGTTGGCATTTTTCGGGGGTAGGACGATGTCGTGGAGTACGGCGCGTCCGGAACCTCTACGCGCATCGCAGAAGGAGGTTCACTGCCCGCGACCTCGGCGTTGGACCTGCCTGCCCCGACGGAGGAGGTCGTAGATTTTTGCGCAGACCCCACGGGTGTCGCGCAGGCATAACAGAAGGCCGACCCCTCCACCAGTTCCGCACCACAGCCCATGCAGTATTTGGCCGGTCGGGTCACTGCCCCGCAGTGGTGCACGGAGTTCACGGCGTCAACGGGAGTTTCCTTGCCGCACCACTTGCAATACATAGTTGTCTCCCGAAACTATCCCGGATACCGCAATCCCGAGTTGACCGTACTCGATTTGACGAAGGTCTCCAGTGATGTCGTCACTAGGTGAACGGCGCCGCTGTTACGAATTGGTTCGCCCGCTCTCTTGCGGGTCCGCTCGCAAAATATGGTCGGTTCCAATCTGGGCTCGTACGGCCAGGCAAGTGAATCGCCCGAGCCTTGTCGCGTTTTCAACGTTGCGGTATTCGCCAAAAGGTAAAGGCGGCAAACAATGTTCGGTCGGTGGGGTCCGTCGGGGCTACGCCAAAACGGCCGCCGAAGAATGGCATCAAGGAAGTGAAACCAGAAGCAATGTAGCCACTGACGCACTGATCAGCGTGAAGGCGGGAAAACGTTAGGGGCGTATTCGCAATATTGCCATCGATGTCGGTCGGTTCAAGCCTGAATTGCTTGTTATAAGTCTCAAACAAGAAATCACCCGACGAAAGTTTGGAACCGCTCTTGCCGGCGCACACTCGGACTTTGAACGCCGCCCACTTCCAGCCTTGGGGCGGATATGCGGCGGTATATTGCACTGGATAGGTCATGGATTCAACAGTGATGCTGCGCAGGCCATAGCTGTGCGTCAACGTTTTCGTCGTTCCCATGGGTACCGTCACCGGCGGCGGCGGAATCAGCTGCTTTATCGCATTTATTTCATCATTGAGTTTGATCTGATTGTGTACCGCGCCAATAAATCCCCACGTCCCAATCAAAATACCGGCCACCGCGAGGGACCGGCCAGCGAGTGGCCACGCAGCGCGCTTGATGTTCACGAGGGCGACGACGCCGAAGGTCACCGCGATCAGTGCTAAGACGATTTCATCCCACGAGAGAAACACCCCAAAGGGTGAGAACAACGAGTACAGCCAGAACATTGAAATGACGAGTGACGCGATCGCAAAGTAACTCGTGCCGTGTTGAGGCACGAAGCGCTGGTGGGGTGCACCACTGGGCGCGCTCGCGGGCGCAAGGGTCGACACGTTGAAGCTTCCAACTGGTGCGGGTGGCCGCAGCCCTTCATGATCCGACTCGTCACTGGACGTTGTTGGTGGCATTGCGTTGACCGCGGGACGAGGCAACTCTCCCACTGGCGTGGCGCACGAGAAGCAGAAGGACGAATCTTCTTTCAAACGCGTGCCGCAGCCCCGACAGAACGCGGCCGGTCGTTCCTTCGAGCCGCAGTCGTGAAAGAGCGGACGACTTCCCGGTAGAAACTCTCCGCACCATCTGCAGTACATGACGTTTTGTCCATTCTTCGCTCGTAGCGATGTGGGCTTGGGCAACTCTACTTAATCGACCTCAGAGTCTGGAGTACCGCAATAAGTAGGAAATCTTGGGTTTCGAATCTGAACTCGTCGCGTCGCCACGCTTACTCGCCCCATTACGCCTCGGTTCACGTCGGTGCTGTCAGTCAGAATTCACCTGTTGTCTCACTCTGCCGCAAGAATTTCACTCACTCACAATCCGCTCGCGAGACCTCTGTTCACTGCTCACGAGCCATCACGAGAACGACGGCCCGCTGGGCCGCGGCGCAACTGGCCATGGCGTCGAAGGCCGATTCAAAGACAACCTAGAAGCTGTCTCCCTCTGTTCCCAATTCCCGTCCGCCGCCGTGGCCAACGGCTTCGCGCAAGAGCACTCGTTGCGCGGAGAGCGCGTGCGCGTATTGATCTCCGAGCCGGGACGGCAGAGCGGTCGAACCCTCAATGTCGCTGAAGAGCAGCGTCACCGTGTCTTCGCGAAGTTCGGTCGCGACATTTGCCACGTCGTAGAAGGTTCAGTCCTATGCCGTTGGGGATGGTTACGTGATCGCTGGTGCTACCCTCCGAACTAGTTCGTTGAAGAGGGAGCACGATGGCGTTTGCACACCACGGTGACGTTGCGATCTATTTCGACACCTTCGGTCGCCCCTCCGATTCACCGTTGCTGCTCATTAGCGGCCTGGGCAGTCAGTGCATCAATTATCGCGAAGAGATGTGTGAGCGTTTGGCAGCCGGGGGTTACTTCGTCATCCGCTTCGATAACCGCGACGTGGGTTTGTCGTCCAAGATGGAGGATTGCTCGAAGATTGCAGGCGAAGAGAATGGCCTGGTCGCCGGTGCCCAAGGTGGGCGCGGCTCGTACCTGCTCGGCGATATGGCTCGCGACGCGCTGGCCGTACTGGACGCCCTGGGCATTGAGCGGGCCCACGTGCTCGGGGCCTCAATGGGGGGCATGATTGCCCAGACGATGGCCATCGAACACGCCGAGCGTCTGCTCACCCTGACCTCGTTCATGTCCACCACGGGTGACCCCGACGTCGGGCGGTCCTCGCCCGAGGCGCATGAGCTCTTCACGTCACCGCGGGCGAAGGACCGTGACAGTTACGTCGCTCTCCAAATAGCCAGCGCGCGAGTATGGGGGAGTCCGGCCTGCCTTGACGTGCAGTACCGCGCGGCGAACGCCGCGGAGGCGTTTGACCGGAATTTCTGTCCCGCGGGGGTCGCCCGCCAATTACTGGCTATACAGCACTCCGGTTCGCGTACCGCTGCGCTCGCCGAGGTGCGAGTTCCTACCCTGGTGCTGCACGGCGACGCCGACCAACTCATTGACGCCAGCGGAGGGCGGCGAACAGCTGAGGCGATTCCTGGCGCGCGTTTTGTATTGATCGAGGGTCTGGGACACGACTATCCGCCCCAGTACTGGGACCAACTGATTGGTCTCGTGCACGCGCACGTCGGTGAAATCCGAGAGTGATCCGGGGTCGATCAGAGGTGCTCGCGTCGAATTTGCCTGGTGCGCGAAGGCGCACGGGTGGCCGCAGTTTCTCCACCGGCTTTAGTCGGTGAGTCGTGATTCAATCGCAAACCTGGTTAGTGTGGGCTCATGTTTCGTAGCATTGTTGCTTTCCTGGGCCTCGCCGCCGCGGGCATTGGCATATGGCTTATTACGACCGAGCAGCCAAAGAACGCGGCCTGCAACGCCTCCAGTCACGGGGGAACCGGCACGCTCTCGGGTACGGGTATCGGGGTGGGCACTAGCTGTCTGAACATCGTGTGGTCCTACTTCGGTGGGTTCGTCTTGCTCGCCTTCGGTGTGCTGACCGTGGTGGTTGCGCTCGCCATGATGAGAAAGACGCGTCGTAACAAGAATCCGCGGCGAACCGAACCACTCGTCTACCCCTACAAGAACCCACTCGATCGTTGACGAACTGGACGCCGGGCGATATCGGCGATAGCCCGATGTCGCGGCGAAAGAGGGTTTCGTGACCTCTCGACCCGCTTCGACGCGGGCGGCCCACTGTGTTAGCCGGTGGGCCAACTGTGTGGCTGGCGCGAGAGTAGCCCTTCGACCTCGTTCGCCGGCACGGCCGGGGAGAAGAGGAAGCCCTGACCTAGTTCGCAACCGGGGCCGCGCAGTCGTTCCAGTTGCGCGAGTGTTTCGATCCCCTCGCCCAGCATGGTCATGTCGAGCTTTTTGCCGAGCGAGATGATGGTTTCGAGCAGGGTGTCGTTGTGCCGACTCTCGTGCGCGGGGCGGACAAAGGACTGGTCGATCTTGATGATCCTCGGGTGCAGCAGCACCAGGTAGGAGAGTGAAGAGTACCCGGTACCGAAGTCGTCGAGGGCGAAACCTACACCGCGCTCCTGGAGTCGCCCTATCACGCTCGCTGTCTCGAGGGCGTCGCGCAACATCACGCTCTCGGTGATTTCAATGATGAGGCGGTCGGGAGAAAGGGCGCTTTTGGTCAGCGCCTCTTCGACCATGGACACGAGTTTCGGTTCGTGGAACTGGTGGGCCGAGAGGTTGACCGTGACGTAGGGGCGTTGTCCCTCGGCGTTCGTCGCAGTCCACGTGCTGGCGGCCGCGACCGCTTCGCGCAACGCGAAGGCGCCGAGATCGAAGATGAGGTCGCTCTGCTCGGCGAGCGGGATGAAGACGGTGGGTGGCACCCAACCTCGCTCGGGGTGCTGCCAACGCATCAGCGCCTCGAAGCCAACGACCTCGTTGGTGCGCAGGTCAACGATGGGTTGGTAGTGCATTGACAGTTCGCCGGTCGTCAGGGCGTGGCGCAACTCTTGGACGAGGGCGAAGCGGCTGATGGCCTGTTGATGCATGCTGGGGGTGAAGACCACGTAGTGGCCCTTGCCCTTGCCCTTGGCTTCGTAGAGGGCCACGTCGGCGTTTTGGACCAATTCAACACCACTCGTGCTCGTTTCATCCCAGTGCACGATGCCGACGCTGGCGCGTTGTTCGATGCGCGCGCCGGCGACGCTAATCGGTTCGACCAAGGACTCGAGTAGACGCGACGCGAGATGCTCGGCCTCGCCCGGTGACGTCAGACCTTCGGCCAGGTACATGAATTCGTCGCCCCCAAATCGGCACAGGGTGTCGCTCAATCGGGTCGCCTGTTCGAGACGATGGGCGATCGCGACGAGGAGCTGGTCGCCAATGAAGTGGCCGTGCATGTCGTTGACGCCCTTGAAGTCGTCGAGGTCGAGCAGCAGCACGGCGCCCCGACCACCGACACGAACGGCCCGGGCAATGGCCTGGGCTAGTCGATCATCGAACAGCGCCCGATTGGCCAGTCCCGTGAGCGGGTCGTGCAAGGCCTGATGCGAGAGTTGGATCGACAGTGCGTTCTCTTCGGTGATGTCACGTTCGGAGATGACGAAATAGAGCGTGTCACCCTTCTCGTCGAGTGCGGGGGAGCGCGAGACCTCCACTACTACGATCCGTCCGTCCTTGTGCAGGTAGCGCTTGACGTAACGAACCTGGGAGGCTTCGCCCGCCCTCACGCGCCGGTGGGATTCTTCGCTGATGCCCACGTCTTCGGGAAACGTGAAGGGCGTGGAGTCGTGTCCGATCAGCTCATCCTTGGTTCGGCCAATCATGTCGCAGAACGCGTCGTTGGCCGTGATGACACGGTCGTCGAGATCGGTGACGATCATGGGCGCCATATTGTCTTCGAAGCTGAGTCGGAAGCGCTGTTCGGTCTCACTGAGAGCCCGCTCAGTCGCCTGAAGGGTGGCGATAACCTCGTTCGTCTCGTGTAGCGCCTGCGCGGTGTCGCGCACCGAACTGACGTGCGCGACCACGAACTCGGCCTCGCGCACGATTTCCTCCAGGGCGCGAACCGTTGCTTCATCGAAGGCAAAGGCGTCGCGCGAATAGATCGAGAGCACCACCTTTTGCGCACTGGACTGCGACGCGATGGCGACCGATGACCCGAACCCGTACTGTTCGGCCCGTTCTCGCCAAGGTTCGAACAGGGCGTCAGTGAGCAGGTCGTCCACGACCTGGCTCAACCCGGTGCGTAGCGCCGTGCCACTCGGTCCCAGCCCGATATCCTTCGAGCCCAGCCACGACACCATGCCGGTGTAGAGGTAACCGGTTTCGCCCGCCGAGTAGGCGATCGTGACGCCGCCTGCTTCGACGCCGGAGGGCTCGCCCACCCAGGCGAGCACGAAGTGGCCCTCGTCAACGATTATCTCGCAGAGCCGCTGAAAGTATTCGTCCTGCTCAAAGGCGACCAGGGCCAACTTGTTCACCTCGGTCAACATTCGGAGCATTCGTTCCTTCACCACTCGCACGGTGATGTCGATGAATGACGAGATGATGCCCATTGCTCCGTCGTCGAGGACAACGCGACAGGTGTTGACCGACAGCCATCGACGCGCACGGCCGCGATTCTCGGTGCCCATGATCACGTCGTTGCAGGGTTCGCCCGTGCGCAGCGTCACTTTGGCCGGTTGCTCGTCGAGCGCGAATGGCGTGCTGTCCTCGCGAACGCTGCCCCATCGCACATCGCTCGACGTGCGGTTGGCCAACTCTTCGCGGGTGGCGCCCAGAATGAGGACGGCGGCGTCGTTGCAGTCGAGTACCGCCCCCTCGGAGTTTTGCAGCACGATGCCCGCGGCCACGGTGTCGAGAAAGTACTGCGAATCGAGCAGCGATTGCAGTTGACTGCGCTGGCCAGGTTCTCGAGTCATTCGATCCGCCAACGGCCTCCCAGTTTCTTGCGAAACCACGATCTCAGCGTAATGCGCGTCCCGCCGGCGGGCCGGTACTCGCGAGTGATGAAGTATGTCGCGCGCTCGTCTGGCTCGTTGACGAGACGTGTGACCGTTCTTTGTACGCCTTATTGCTCCGTCGTTGTCGCGATGTAGTGAGTCGAGTGGGAGACGCGTCGCGGGGATGACATCCGCATTGACAACTTAGAGGAGTGTCTCGAACTCTTCGGGTTGCGTTGACTCTGGCGCGAGCTTGAGCCCGCCCGTCGACGCTCGATCAGGTGACGCGGTCTCGGTGGCGCTTACGATTGGCTAATGGCGCACCAGCTGGCCCAGGTCAACATCGCTCGTCTGCGTGCGCCACTCGACTCAGAAGAACTGGCCGGTTTCGTCGCGGCGCTCGATCCCGTCAATGCGTCGGCCGATGGGGCACCGGGTTTCGTGTGGCGGCTGCAGACCGACGAGGGCAACGCCACGTCCGTGAAAGCCTTCGCGTGGGAACCCCAGGGGGCGGCGGGCGTCATTGTCAACCTGAGCGTTTGGGAGTCGATCGAGCAGTTGTCGCACTGGGTCTACGGGCCCCTTCATCGCGCCGTGCTCCTGCAACGTCGCCAGTGGTTTGAGCGGGTGAGCGACGCTACCACCGCTCTGTGGTGGGTGCCCGCGGGACATATCCCGACCACCCTCGAAGCCGAGTCGCGGGTACGCCACTTACGCCGCCACGGACCAACTCGCGACGCGTTCAGTTTCAAGGAAAGTTTTCTGGCGCCGAGCGAGTAAGGGCACGATGCTAGGACCGGCGTGTTCGTATTCGACGCCGCGTCAGGAACGCACCAACTCCACCACGGGAATGACGCGCGCGGTCTTGGCCTGATACTCGGCGAACCCGGGAAAGCGCTCGGCCTGCGTGGCGTAGATCCGGTCCCGCTCGGCGCCGGCCAGGGGAGTGGCGGTCGCGTTAAAGGTATTGCCGCCCAGCTCGACGATCACGTCGGGGGTCTTGACGAGGTTGGCGAACCAGTCCGGGTTCGTGTCGGCCCCGGCCTTGGACGCAAAGACGAAGATCCTCTTGTCCTCATCTAGGTACATCATCGGGTTGACCCGCTCGAGGCCGGATTTCGCGCCCTTGGTGTGTAACAACAACACGGGAGCGCCCGCGAAATTGCCGCCCACCTTGCCCTCATTCGCTCGGAACTCTTCGATGACGCTCGCGTTCCACGCGTTGGCGGCCTTCACCGCGTCATCGCCCCCCGCCTGCTCGTCGCTCACGACCGCTCCTTCGTTGTTCGCTACTGCGTTCACGGCCCGGTGACCGAAACGCTCAACTAGTTCACTGTAGGCGCGACGAGCCGTTTTCGTCCAGCGAGGTCGAGGGCACGATCCAGTCGCGTAATGACGTTTGGCGTCTGAGGTGGACACAAGGTAGTGGCGAGATCCAACCAGGTCACTGGCCACTCCCTCGTTGCTCGCATCACGCTGCGCGAGCTTAGGTGACGGTCGCCAAAAAGGTGTAGAGCACCGGCAGGGGATAGGCCGGTTCGCGGCCGTCGCGCGATTGTCCCCCCACGCCGATCCGCAGCCGGTACTGGCCGTCAGCCTCCAGTGGAGCGTCCTGCATACCTCGGGGATCAAAGCTCATCGCCACGTGCTCTTCGAGGTAGGTCATCGTGAGCCCTGCGCCGGCGGCGGCCATGACGACTTCGCTTAGGCTGTGGGCGAACTGGGTAACGGTCCACGCGACGTCGGCGTCACGATTGGCGTAGGAACCGGTGCCGCTGTAGACGTGACCACCGTCGAAGGCGTAGGGGAAATCTAGGACCAGGGGTTCGACGCTGTCGACCATGGTGAGCATCGGATGCAGTTCGACCAGTAGTAGGCGGCCGCCGGGGCGCAGCACCCGCGCGACACCCTTCATCCAGGCGTCGACATCGTCGATCCAGCACAGCACGCCGATAGTTGAGTAGACGAGGTCGAAGGATTGGTTCAGTTCGTGGGGTAGGTCGCGCGAGTCGGCTTCGATGGCGTTGACTTCGACCCCGCACTGTTCGGCCAAGCCCCTCACTCGCTCCAGGGCCGTCGGTGAGAAGTCGACGCTGGTCACGCGCCCCCCCATGCGGGCCAGCGTGATCGAGTCACAGCCAATGTGACACTGCAGGTGCAACACGTCCAGGCCGTCGACGCCTCGACCCTCGGTCACCCGTTCGAGCGCCGCTTGTTCTTCGGGACCCATCAAGGTGCCGCCGTCCACCAGGGCGTCCAGGTCGTACATGCGGTCCTGGCCCGTGCCGTGCAGCGCGGCCAGTTGCTCCCAGTGATCGAAGTTCGCGTCTTCCACGTCTTAAGTGTAGGAACCGCCAACCACGTGGGGCCCAGCGCACCTCGTCTCGGGCGCCGGCCAGTCCAGTCGCGGCTGGCTCCGCCAGCCCTCCACGCCCCAGTTGTCCGGCGCGACCAAACGGAAAAATTCTGTGGCTGGTGCTCGGGGCCGCGCTCGAAGAGCAGGAGCAAGAGACCAAGACAATGAGCGACAGGGTGTCGCGGGGTCGAACGGCCAGTTAAGGATAGCGAAGTGCTGGACCGTAGTGGCCCCGGCGCACCCTTGATCAGCGTTGGAGAGCGAGTAACGCTCTGGGCTCGGCGGCGCTACGTTGGAGATGCGATCAGTCGTGCGAGTCCGTAGGCCAACTGGTCGCAGGGACGAGGCACAATGCACATCGCCCGTCACTACCTAATGCGTCACATGCTGGTCCCCGCCCTCGTGCTCGCCGGCGCGGGCCGTTCCATTTCGTCGTGCCCCAGGCACCTACGAGGTGGTCTCCAGTTACCGATCGCTCGATCGCTGGGTGTCGGTGAGGCCAGGGCGCGACAGCGTGGTGATTTTCGGGCCCTTCGTGTGTTTGCCCTCGTTGCTTTGAACATCGGCGCGAGCGACGTCAGGTCTCAGAAAGGTCGCTCGCGTTACTGAGCGCGCGACTGCGCACGACGGCCCAACACAGCGAGGCCAGCACGACCGCCTCGAGCAACACCGCCAACCAGCCCACCACGAAGGCCCGGTGGATCGTTACGAAGATGACGAGCGCCAACTCGAGGGCGACCGCCGCCAGACAGATGACGGCGTAGGGTCCGTACTGAGTGGCGGCCTGGTGGATGCGCGACGTTGGCTGGGTGTGCGATCGCCAGAAGGCGTCGAGGACCTCGCGCTTCTCGCGACGCGAACAGCTTTGATAGACGTCTAGCTTCACGACGCAACGTTACCTATCGGATTCGCAATAGCGACCCAACTGGTCAGAAACAATTGGACGATGCTCCTTGAAACGTGGAGCGAACGAGTCGCGGTGGGAAGAACCTTGGTCGCACCTAGGAGAGAACGCGACGGCGGAAATTATGCAGACCCAGGGACAGGAAGCCTACGCAGAAGGCNNTCGTTGACGTAGACCAGCGGATTGATGAGCACCAGCGTCTGCAACCAGTGAAAGCCGCCGATCTTCACGGGCGCCAGATGCGTCCAGGGGTAGTACGTGCCGCCGAGGAACGTGATGGGCAGAATAATGAAGCCGAACATCATGCCGATATTGCGCGGCTCGAAACTCGTGCCCAGGATCAAGCCCAGTGAGGCCATGGCGATGCAGGCCAGGGGAACCATGGTCAAGATGATCAGCCAGTGCAGGGTCAGATGTGCCTCGACCCCGCTGGCGTGCACGAACGAGGCAATGGGCAGGACAATCGCGGCCGAGATCATTCCCTGGATCGCGCCCGAGAGGACCTTCTCGAAGGCCACCATCCAGATCGGACAGGGCGCCTGCACGCGATCTTCAATCTCGCGGGTGAAGCCGAACTCCGTGGCCATCTGCAGGGCGACTGACTGCACGCCCTGGAACATGATGGAAATGCCGACCACGCCGGCGACCAGTACCGTGGCGAACGCGCTCTCCGCGGCCGCGCCGCTGCCACCGACCGACTGACCGATCTTGGGGAAAATGAAGAGGAAGACGAAGCACAGAAGGAAGGGTTGGATAACGGTGCGCAGTACGAAGACGCCGAGGTCCTTGTGCAGCACGGTGACGTCCCGCAACAACAGCGCGCCCAGCGCTGCGCGGCTGGCCGAGTAAGCGCTCCTACGCGGACCGATCACGATGTGCTCGTGGGGCGTCANNCCGCCGGCCTCGGCGGCGCCGATGACGCGCGTCAGCAGTCGATCGGCCCCGCGTACGTGCAACTCCAGACCCGTGTCGGTCGCGCGACTCTTGGTGACCCCCTCCACGCCTTTCTCGAGGGTGGCGGCGAGAAGGTTCTGATCGCCCGAGGACTTGATGGTGACAATGGTGTCGATCCCCACGGA
>PLXU01000059.1 GCA_003151555.1 Acidimicrobiaceae bacterium
TCGAAGTTGTCGAGCAGCGACCACTGAAAGTAGCCGCGCACGTCTAGGCCGTCGTCGAGCACGTTCTTGACCCCGCGAAGCGCCTCTTTGAGGTAGCGGATTCGCTGCGTGTCGTCATTGGTGCCGATGCCGTTTTCCGTCACGTAGATCGGCAGGCCCGTGGCCCGCGCCACCTTTCGTACCGTGTATTCGACGCACTGGGGCCAAAAGAGGTAGCCCATCTCGGTCAGCTCGCCGCTCGAGGGCACCAAACCTTCGGGACCGATCTCGATTTTTGTGTAGCACTGCACGCCGATGAAGTCGTCATCGCCCAGGGAGCGCAGGTACTTGTCTTCCATCTCGTCGACCAGCGAGGCCAGCAACTCCTCGCCGCCGGGCGCCGCCTCGTACTCCTGCATCGAAAGGCAGAAGCCAATCGGAAAGTCGCCGGGGCCCGCGCGCAGGGCGTCGCGCATGGTCTCGTGACAGGCGCGCATTGCTTCGTGGACCTTGGCGAATCGTTCCCAATCGCTCAGCGCCGGGGGAAAGCTGGCCATCAAGTAGCCCATCAGCGCCACGATGTTCGGCTCGTTGATCGTGCAGGCAATGTCGATCCCGTCGCCCAGCGCGTCGGCGACGCGGCGCGCGTACTCACCCATCCACGTCGCGATGTCGNNTGCAACGTCACGACCGCCAAGATCGATCGACGCCGGCAGGCCTCGATGACGTCGCGATAGTGATTGAGCGCATCGGACGAGAAGTTGCCCCGCTGGGGTTCGATGCGCGCCCACTCGATCGAGAAGCGATAGGCGTTCAGCCCGAGCGACGCCACCAGGTCGAGGTCCTCTTCGTAGCGATTCCACGAGTCACAGGCGTCGCCGCACGGCTCGGTGGTGGTGGCGTTCTCGGCGTGCTCAAATCGCCACCAGTCGGTATTGGTTCCACCGCCCTCGATCTGGTACGCGGAGGTCGCGGTGCCCCACAAGAAGGGAGCGGGGAAGTGAACGGTGCGCTTGGCCATGTGGTCGAACCTATCGCCTGGATGGCGCGGAAAATTACTTGTGCACGATGTAGTAGAAGCCCCAGACCACCGTGGCCAGGATTCCCAGGGACGACAGTGCCACGACGAGGCCATTGATCCCTCGATAGAGCACCACGGTGTTCTTGTGTTGAAACGACGAGAGGGCGTAGACGCCGATCGTGAACAGGACCACCAGCCCAATGGAGGTGGCGGCGCTGATGTAGAGCACCTGGAGGAGGGAGTGCCAGTCAATGAGCGGAGTCGACACGGTCACGGTACTCGTCATGGGCTACACCGCCACCAGTTCGTCCTGGTCTTTGGGCGTCTCGGCGATCGCGGTCGAGCGCTGGAAGGCCTCGGAGTGAGCACCCCACCTGTCGTTGACGTTGCTGGCGTTGATCTTGTCGCGACGAGAGCGAAGGAAGATGAAGAGGCAGTACAGCGCCAGCACGACGCCCACCACAACCACGCCGAGGGAGTAACCCATCAGGCGCGCGCAGTAGAAGCTCACCGCACCGCACGCGCCGGCGCAGGGCAGCGTAATCAGCCAGGCCAGCCCCACTCGTCCGGCCAGCGACCAGCGCACCGAGCGCTTCTTCGTGCCAATGCCCGAACCAAGAATTGATCCGGTGGCGACGTAGGTCGTCGATAGCGGCATGCCGAAGTGGCTGGAGGTGAGGATGACCGCCGACGAGGTGATCTGCGACGCGAACCCCTGCGTGGGACTGAGCCGCGTGAAGCCCTGTCCCATGGTACGGATGACGCGCCATCCGCCGATATAGGTTCCCAGTCCGATGGCGATGCCGCAGAGCAGCACCACCCACATCGGCGTCGAGGCGTTGGCGACGAGGGTGCCGTTGGCGATGAGCGCGAGGGTGATCACCCCCATGGTCTTTTGCGCGTCGTTGGTACCGTGAGCGATCGAGAGGAGGGACGAGGAGCCGATCTGTCCCGCTCTCATTCCCCACGACTTGGTGGCGTCGTGCGATTTCTTCGTCAAGCGCCGAGACATCGTGGTCGCGAGCGCCGCGATGACGAGCGCGAAGACGGGAGCGGCGATCGAAGGGGCCAGGACCTTGCCGACGAGGCCGCCCCACAGGACGGAGCTGGCCCCGGCGTGCGCCATCATGGCCCCGACCACCCCACCAATGAGGGCGTGACTGGAACTGGAGGGGATCGCGAAGTACCAGGTCGTGACGTTCCACGCGATGGCCCCGATCAGACCGGCGAATACGACGGGCAAGATGATGTCACCCTGGCTCACGATGCCGCTCGCCACGGTGGCGGCGACCTTGAGCGAGATCAGTGCGCCCACGACGTTGAGCACGCTGCTGAGCAGGACCGCGGCGCGGGGTTTGAGAGCGCCGGTGGCGATACTCGGGGCCACGGCGTTGGCCGTGTCGTGGAACCCGTTCGTGAAGTCGAAGCCCACCGCCACGACCACCACCAGAGCCAGCAGGAACGTGTTGTGCACCTTTCACTCTTACCAAGCGATTCGCGCCTTCTTCGAAGAAAGGGCCTTAGTTGGTCTACTTTTACGCCAGAGTTCACCTTCGGATTACCTAGGACCCGCAACGCGCCCCAGGGACGTCAGTGTTACTTGGCCAGTTTGTTCTGCATCACCGACAGGACTTTGAACTGCGACGAGAGTTTGCCGGCCAGCGCCTTCAGATCGGTGGTGGTGAGCGACTTTCCCTTGCCCGCGAGGATGAGGAGCGAATCGCGACTGTCCAGGGCCTGCGTAGACGCAAATTGAACGAGCAACCTGTTGAATGCTGCGTTGGGGCCGTTGGCGTCACTCTTCATGCTGACCGCCTCGGCCAGCAGACTTTGGTTGACGCTCTTGATGGTCGTGGCTGGCGCCGAGGTCGACTCAGCCTGGGTGTCCACCTGCATGGCGTAGGCCACGCCCACGACGCCCACGCTCCAATTCTTAAAGATCACCGCCGTCTTGGTTTGCGCGCAGCCCAAGAGGTAGTCATCCGATCCGAGGTTCGAGGTCTGGTAATAGATGATGCCGATGTTGTTGGCAACATCGTCGGCATTGGGCTGCGTCGGGTACGCCGTAAAGGCGCCGATGAGCGCCGCCGCGTCCACTTGATACTTCGCCACGATGGCCGCCTGGGTTCGCGGGACCGAATCGGCCCTCATCAGTTTGATTTGCGACTTGATGTCGCTCAGCGCACTGGCGGCGGCGACCTTGTTGGTGGACGTCGATTTCTTGCACTTGGCGGTCTGGCAGAAAAAGAACGTGCGGATGGCGCTGATGTCCTTGTCGCTGCTGATCACGATTTGCTTCGTGGGCAGCAACGCTTTGGACTGGGCCGCACCCGAAACACTCGACGCCAGCGCACCAAGGGTTAGCTCCACGAGGACAACGGTGAGCACGACGCAACTGCGTTGCAGCATCCGGTTGGACACGATGTGTGATTCCTTACTCGCTAGAGAGATGGTGATGCAGCGTGGGCCGACTTCGTAAACACCACGCCGGGACAACGTCAAGGTTAATTGGATATTGCGTCGTCACCGTTTGGACGATTGCGTGACCGAGATCTGCGACATTCGAGTCAGGCAAGGGTCTACGGGTTGGCGAGTGCGGTAATGGGCGCATCCCTCGCTGGTCCAAGTACCCGCACGCTCACGAGAGGGGTGCTTATTGGTCGAGAACCAAACAAAAGGGATGACCGACGGGGTCCAAGAACACGCGGAAGGTTGTGCCCGGTTGGAACGGCGATTTGCTCGCGCCGAGCGAAAGTGCCCACTGCTCGGCGCCGTCAAGGTCGTCGACCGCAAAGTCGATGTGAATCTGCTGGGGCACCGGTCCTTCGGGCCACGTGGGGGCGACGAACGCGTCGACCTTTTGAAACCCGAGGGTGGGCTTTCCTTCGCTGAGCAGTTCAATCCAGGTCACGTCGCGTGGGGGGAAGTCGCCCAAGGGCTCGACCGTCGAACCGGTGAGTTGTGCGTAGAAGTCGGCTAGGGCTATTGGATCGGGGCAATCGAGCGCCGTCACGTTGAATCGAATTTGTGTCATGCCAACAATGTAGCGACTTCGTTTCGCCGGCTAACGGAAGCTCCAGTTAGAGCAAACGCCGTTCGGTCGCCCACTTGGTGAGTTGGTGTCGATTGGAGAGTTGGAGCTTTCGAAGCACTGCCGACACGTGACTCTCGACCGTCTTGATCGAAATGCTCAACTCCGTGGCGATCTCTTTGTAGGCGTAACCGCGGGCGATGAGTCGCAGGACTTCACGCTCGCGTACGGTGAGCTGATCCAGTTCCGGGTCGAAGGGCGGTGGCGTCAACTCCGCTTCGCCATTTTGCGAGGCGAAGGCGTCCAGCACGAAACCGGCTAATCGACTTGAGAAGACAGCGTCACCAGCGGCGATGCGGTAGATCGCTTCGATCAGTTCGGGACCTTCGATGTTCTTGGTGACGTAACCGCGGGCACCGGCGCGAATGAGGGCAATGACGTCCTCGGCGGCATCGGACACTGACAGCGCAAGAAATTTGACGGTGGGCTGTTTGGTGATAACCCCTTCGAGCACCGCGCGACCACCTCCGTCAGGCATGTGCACGTCCAGCAGGACTACGTCGGGCGAACGTTCGATGATCATTTCGATAGCCGCCTCAACTTCGTCGGCTTCGCCGACGAGATCTACCTGGGTGCCCAGCTCCGTGCGAATGCCCGAGCGGATGAGGGCGTGATCGTCGACGAGGAAAACTCGCGGCAGCGCGATGTCGCTCACGGAGCCGTTGACTTCAGTGGCAGGACCAGTTCGACTTCCGTCCCGGCGCCCGGCATACTGCGAATGGTGGCGTGACCACCGTGGCGAGCCATCCGTTCAACAATTGATCCAGAGATTCCTTGGCGGTCACTCGACACTTCGGCGGGATCGAATCCTCGCCCGAGGTCGCGCACGAACATGGAGATGCGTTCACGCTCCACTTCAATGTAGATCGACACGCTGGGGGCCTCGGACCACTTGGCCGCGTTGATGGCTGCCTCTCGGCCGGCGCCCAATAGGGCCAAGACGGCGGCGTTAAGTTTGCAGTCGCCGACAATCACCACTTCGACGGCGATGGCGTAGCAGTCCTCAACCTCGTGCTCAATTTCGAACGCCGAGCCGGCCAACGTGGTCGGCGGGTCCGACGTAACGCCGAAGGATTCGGGGTCGACCAGCCACGAGCGCAGGTCCCTTTCTTGCATGCGTACCAGACGAGCTACCTCGATCGGATTGTCGGCCGCGCGCTGGATTAGCGACAGGGTTTGCAGCACCGAGTCGTGGACATGGGCGGCCATGTCCGCGCGCTCCTGCGCGCGCACGCGGGCCCGACGTTCTTTGGAGAGTCCCCGCACAGTGCCGATCCACCAGGGAGCGAAGAGGATGACGAGCCCAAGCACGAGAGCGGTAGCGCCGATGACGACGCCGGAGGCCTCGCCGCGAACTCGACTCACCCGCGAGAGGTTCGACAGGCCGACGAGGATGAAGACCACGCTGACCACGGTGCGCAGGGCCACCCCTCGCCACCCTTCACCGGTGGAGGAGCCCATGGTGGCGACGGTGTTGGTCATCTTGCGCAGGTGTACTTGCTCCGCGGGCGACGCGCCACGCCACACCACGAGCGCGCCGAGGGCGCTAAGTGTCAAGAAGAGCGTGGCCAGGCCGAACTTGTTGATACCCAGTATCTGCAGCGCGAGCAGGATCGAGAAGACGGTAATGGTGCCGACCGAGAGGATCTCTTTCTCGCGCTTGTCCGAACCGGTGCGCGACAGGATCGACTTTTCGTCGCCCTGGCGGATCACCAATATCCAGTAGGCCATGTAGACCGCTACGCCGAAACCGAGGAACAACGCGGCAATGATCGCGAGGACCCGTATGCGGTTGGCGCCGACGCCGAAACGCTTGGCCACGCCGGCGCACACGCCGCCGATGATGCAGTTGTCGGCGCTGCGACGAAGGGGACGCTGGGGACGGCCAGGAACTTTCTTCGCGCCCTTCTGATCCTTGGTGCGAGGCTTTTTCGAGGAGGAGGCTACTCTTATGATCCCTCAAGTCTGGCACTACGTTGCGGCGGGCACAATCAGGGTAAACCCTCGTTTGGCGATGGCGAAATTCGGATTGATGAGGGAAAACCCCGATTGTGATTGAACTGTTCGCTATTTAGCATTGCGTTCATGAACATCGAAAACGACGACACGGGCACCACGGAAACGGAAACTGAAACCGAAACTGAAACCGAGGTGACGCAGCCAACCGGGCTACGGCGAAGCACCACCAAACGGATGATCGGCGGCGTGGCGAGCGGCATCGCGGAACGCTTCGACATTGATGCCAACATCGTGCGTGCGATCTTCGTGGTGCTGGCCTGCCTGTGGGGCTTTGGCGCCGCCATCTATTTGATCCTGTGGGTGCTCGTGCCTCGGGCCGGTGACAAGGACCCTTCGTCTGAGGAAATGATGGAGTCGGCGGAGGATAAGAAACGAAGGTCGCTCTGGCGCACCATTTTGCTTCTGGTCGGTGCATTGTGCAGCGGACTGATCATCGTTGCCTTTTACACGAATGGTCCGAGGTGGGGCAGTGGCGTCGGCACCGCCTGGTTGATCTTCTTGGTGGTGCTCGCGGTGATGTCTTTTCGTGGGCCCCATCACCGATTCACGCTGGGGCGGCTCATCAGCGGTTTCTTCTTGGTAGTGGTGAGCTTGATCATCCTCGCGGGTGGAGGATTTCTCGCGTTCTTGGCAATGACGGGGGTGCCGATCTCCGGCGGCGTAGGCAACAACGTCTACGCGCCCACCTCAATCACCCAAGTGATGCCCGTCTACCGGACCGCCTTCGGCAGTATGACCATCGATCTCCGCCAAGTCACGTTCAAGGGTCAAACGCTGTCGCTGACCGCATCGGTCGCCGCGGGCCACCTCACCATTGAGGTGCCGCCGGGGGTGGTCGTCGACGTGACTGCGCACAGCGGCGTCCAAGACATCAATTATCCCCAGGGCTTCGCGATCTTCGATGTGCCGGCGAAGACCGGCACCCACCAGGCCACCATCCAGCTAGACGCGAGTGTCGGCGTCGGTCAGATTCAACTCATTCGCTCGGCGCCGGGATCGATTTTCTTCAGCAACTGACGCCAGCGGTCCCCGCGTCTACGAACCTCTCAAATCAGTGCGGGGCCACCTCCAAGGGATTATGAATGGACAACGAGATTCGCCAACAACGGTGGCTGGTCCACTTGTGGTTGATCATTTCATTCCTGTTGTCGCTGATCACCTTTCCCCTCCACCTGTCGATCCTGGCCCACATATTCTTTGGCTTGCTCTTCGCCGGCTTGGTGGTCGCACATCTGCGCCAGCGCCGACGCACCGTCAGGATTCTCTGGCGAGACATTAAACGTGTCGTCGCGTGGATCAAGCCGCGCGGGCGAATGGCGTGGGCCGACGTGGTGCTGGTAGTGGTCACGCTCAACGTGGTGGTGTCGGGATTCGCCGACTATTTCAACCACAATCAGCCGGTGATGATTCCGCTCGGGTTCATCAGTCCAATACGTTGGCACGCCGTCTCATCGATAGTGTTGCTCGCGCTGTTGGTCGTGCACACACTTCGGCGCGCGAAACGACTGCGCACCTCTCAGGTCCGCTAGTGCCAAATTCGCGGCCCAATTCGTCCCGCCAGCGTCACTTCTTTGATCCGGTCGAGCGAGGCGCGTGACGAGCTGCGCTTAGTGACGTATGGAGAGCTTCGACGGCAGGAGAGACGCGTGGAAGGCCCGTTTGATGCCGGGGAACGCGTCCAGCGATTGCACCGCCAGTTGAATCACGACGGCGACGCCAGTCGCGCAGAGAAAGGCCAGGCCTATGTTGCCGGTACGAAGCATGTCGGCCAACACCAGCATTGACGCGACGTAGGAGAAGGATCCCTTGGTCACGCCGTGCAGGAACTGCGCCGAGGCGTTGGCCCCGAGTTCCCTGTGGGTGACGAAGGCCATGGTCAGACTCATAATGGGCAGCGCGGCAATCAGCCCTAAGAATCCCGGCCCAATTCGACCCGCCAGCGTCACCAGAAAGAGGGTGAAGCCGGCCGAAATCACGACGCGAAGAACTATACGGTAGCGTCCCGACTCTTCGGAGCCCGATTCGGTGTGGGGCCACCAATAGAGGGCCACGGCGAATCCCGCGGTGGCGACGACACTCGCCAGCACGACGGAAAGGTTGAGCAAATTGAGGGCCCCGATCATGAAGACGAAGGTGCCGAGCGCGCCGCAGAGCGCGAGGGTCGGTGAGATTCGCGGTGCCAACGCGGCGTACACCCAGATAACGACGACCTGGGCTGACGCGCCCAGGACAATCGCGCCCGTCATGGAGCTGGCGAAGTCGTTGCCGTGCTGGAGGGCGACCAGCCATAGGAGGGGGAGGCTAGTCAGGGGCAGTCCGATCAGCAAACCACCGACGGCGTTGCCAAATCGCCGTTGCGCGAGCGTTCCACCCACCACGATGAGAGGGACGATGCAAACTCGGAGCAACAAAAGAAACATGCCTCCAGAATACGTAGAGTTCGACCTTAAATGACTCGGATTAGTCCCTGGAATAGCCCTGAATGCCTCGTTTTTCCTGTAATATTACTCCGATATCCTCGCTTCATGAGGTCAAGGCGAACTGAAGGAAAACATGGACGATATTGACCGTTCCTTACTGATGGCGCTGATGGGTGACGCTCGCTTGAGCTACCAACAGCTGGCCGATCAGGTTCACCTCAGCTCCAACAGCACCGCTGACCGGGTGCGCCGATTGCGTCAATCAGGGGTCCTTGCGGGCTACCACGCGCAACTCGACCTGGCGATACTCGGTTACACACTTCACTCACTCACCGACGCCAAGTTAAAGGAGGCCGTCGATCGCTTCGCCTTCGAACACGACCTCAGCGAGGTGCCCCAAGTATTGAGCGCGGTGCACACCACCGGAGAATTTGACTATCAAATGCGCATCGTGAGCCGTAGCACCAACGAACTGGAGTCGGTCGGCGATACCCTACGTCAACTGGGCGCCCGCGACATCCAGAGCCGGATCGTGCTCGGTGAAACCACGTACGACCCGGCGCGATTGCTTTAGAAGTTCCTTGAAGAACGCAACGACCACGACTTCAAGGTAGGGGGGCTGTGGCGACCACGGTGCCGGCGGGCAGTTCTTCGCGACCCTCAGCCGTGAGGCGCCAGACGGATTGGCGACCCTGCACCGTCCAGTCCTTCGGGCCACCGACGAGGGCGGTCTCTTCATCAATTCCGAGCACCGTGATCGCCGGGTCGTAGGGCAGGAGGAACCTGGTCACCAGGTCCGGCACCTTGGAAGTGAAGAAGTCGAAATGTGGAATGACTCGCAGGTGCGGCAGCACCGCCAGACCGTTGGTACCGCCCTGGCGTGGGTGGCGCAGCGAAGGTATCCACGAGGTCATGGCCATGGCGCCCGCGCTGCAGCCCGCCAGCGCGGCGCCATCCTGCCAGGCGGTGACAATGGCCGCCCACACCGCCGTGTCGCGCAGGGTGTCAGCCAGGAATCCGGGGTTGCCGCCGGACAGGTAGATCAGTCCGGCACCGGCTACCTGTTGGGCGATTGCCTCGTTGTCGGCGTCGGCCCGATCGTTGACGCTCAGGATTACCGCTTCGACGCCCAGGCGTTGCGCCTGTTCCCTGCCCAAGTTGTGCCATCGCTCGACGACCGAGGGCCCGTCCGGCACGGCCGCAGTGGCGAGTTGCACGTAGCGCGGCGGTCGCCCCGCCAAGAGGGCGGCCTCGATGTCGGCCATCACGGGCAAGTACTCACCGGAGCCCACCAGCGCGAGAGGCCCGGGGCCGGTATTCGCAGTTATCGTGTCCTCCACTTCATTGGGAGTTCTAAGTTCTCAGCCGATAAATTCATCAACTCATTATGTCGTGATTCTTTGGGCCTCATACAAACTCACTCGACGAGTTACGAACGCGTCCTGCCCTATGACCTTTTCCACGGTTCCCATGTTGGGGCTGAGGGAATAGGTTTCGTCAAGCCCGTTGCATTCTTTGCTGAAGATCTGTGATAACGCGCCCGGGACGACAATTGGGTTCGTTCAGGTCCATTCGCTACATCGCCGCGCCGGCGTGGGTACCCGCGCGCTTTCAGCGGTGAGAGGTGGGGGATTATTGACCTGTCAATGGCCCAAAATCCACTGTTAGTTTTGACGTTATGAAGCGCATTGGCCTCATTGGCGGCATGTCGTGGGAGTCGACGAGTGCGTACTACTCCCTCTTTAATCGGCTGACGGCCGACGTCTCTGAACCCTGGGTTCAGCCGCGCCTACTCATTGATTCGATTGATTTCCGCGAAATTGTCGCGTTTCAGAACGAGGGCGACTGGGTTGGTTCGGGTCAGATCCTGGCGGACTCTGCCCGTCGTTTAGAAGCCGGTGGGGCCAGCGTGCTGGGCATTGGCGCCAACACCATGCACATGAATTTTCAAGTGGTCGCCGACGCCGTCTCGATTCCAGTGCTGGACATTCGAGACGCCGTCGTGTCGCAACTGAGCCAGATGAAGGCCACCTCGATGTCGCTGCTCGGCACGAAGTACTTGATGCAGAGCGACTTCTATTCGTCACACGTCGAACGCAGCGGCATCAATGTCGTGAAACCCCTCGAAGGCGAGATCGACGAACTGCAGTCGATGATCTACGGCGAGTTGACGCAGGGCGTCGTGACGACGAGGACCAGCAATCGCTTCTTCGAGATAGTGGCTGGCTGTCGGTCGCGCGGGGGAGACATCGTGGGACTGTGCTGCACGGAGTTCGGAATGCTCGTCGACGAGCGGAACGCACCGTGGCNNGCGGCGGCCCACAGGATCGTCACCTCATTGGGCGTCACGGGACTGTAGACGAACGTTCGTTCTTCGTAGCCAGCGGGCAAGCAAATAAAAGTCCTGACGAACAGCCCCGCGACGGCGTCGAGTTCGCGGGCGA
>PLXU01000045.1 GCA_003151555.1 Acidimicrobiaceae bacterium
CGACCACTGATCCGTTGGCCCTGGTGTTGGGCGCCTACGAGGAGAGCCTGTCGCGCGAGGGTTCCTTGCTCATCTTGGTGCCCACCGAGTCGTGGGCCGCCCGGCTGCGCGGGCGCCTAGAGCAGCGCGGCTGCGCGGTGGCGTCGGGCGAGGCCGAGTGGGACCGGATGCGCGCCGGGTGGCCGGTGGTGGTGGGCGCGCGAGGCGCCGCCCTGGCGCCGGTGCCCAAGGTGGCCGGGGCCGTCATCATCGACGCGGACGACGAGTCNNCGCTGCTCAATCGTGGCACCTATGAAAAAGACACGGACTTGGTCGGTGGGTGGCCCCGGATTGAGGTGGTGGACCGGCGACTGAGCGATCCGCGCGACGGCGCGCTGTCCGCGGCGTCACTCGATGCGGCGCACCGCGCCCTGGCCAGGGACGAGCCGGTCGCGGTGTGCGTGGTGCTGCAACGTTTGGGCACCGGTCGCTTGATGGCCTGTACCAAGTGCGGCGAATTGGCGCGCTGCGAGCAGTGCGGCCAGGCGGAAGAGGAGATGGGTGAACAACTGGCCTGTCGCGAGGGCCACGAGCCGCGGGCCAATTTCTGTCGCCACTGCGGCGCGACGAATCTCAAGCGAGTGCGCGTGGGCGTGACGACGTTGGCCCGCGACGTCGCGGCGCAGCTCTCCCAGCCAGTCACGGAAGTAACGGCGGCCACCGACGCGGCGGCGCCGATCGCCCGAGTGGTGGTGGGCACCGAGGCGATCTGGCAGCGCGTGCGGCGCTGCACACTGTTGATCTTCGTGGACGTCGATCAGTATCTGTTGGCGCCGCGCGAGTCGTCGCGCCGGGCCGCGATCACGGCCGTGGGCAAGGCGGGCCGACTCGTCGGGTCGCGTCGCGAGGGCCGCGGTGAGGTGATCGTGCAGACGCGCCGCGGCGAGGACCTCGTGCTCAGCGCGTTGCGTCACGCTCGATTCGAAGAGATCGTCGCCGACGACGTCGCCACCGCGCAGATTCTCATGTTGGCGCCCTACGGCGCGACCGCCGACGTATCGGGCGAAGGGGCGCAGCAGTTCGTCGCGGGCCTCATCAGTGCCCGGGTGAGTGCGCAGGCGACGGCGCAGGGATTCGTGGTGCGCGCCAAGGACGTGACGACGCTTACGCGCGCGTTGCGTGAGGCCCCACGCCCGACGGCCAAAGTACGCGTGGCGGTGCAGTAGCGAGGCTGCTCGCGGTGTTGGTCCCTCGGGCCCCTGACGCTTCCAAAAGTGCGTTGGCGATCGTTCGAGCGGGGGTCGAGCGGTATCGTAGAGGGGTGAGTATCCTACCCATTCGCTTTTACGGGGACCCCGTATTGAACGAGGTCACCACCGAAATAGACGACATTGACGGTCGTATCGCGGCCCTTGCGGAGTCGATGATTGAGACGATGTACGAGGCGCCCGGCGTGGGACTGGCCGCCAATCAGATCGGTGTGCAGAAGCGAATGTTCGTCTACGACCAGGGTGACGGCGACGGTGCGTTCGTGGTGATCAATCCCACCATTGTCGAGACCGATGGCGAATGGACGTTCCAGGAGGGCTGCCTGTCGGTGCCGGGGCTGAGTTGGGAGATAACGCGCGCCAATTCGGTGCACCTGATTGGCTACGACCTGGAGGGCAACGAGCTCGACATTGAGACCGACGAGTACGAGGGACGAATCTTCCAGCACGAAACGGATCACCTCAACGGGATGCTTTTGATCGATCGTCTCGACGCCGATCAACGCCGCGAGGCGAAGATTCTGCTGCGCGAACAGCGACTGCAGATCGCCGCGAACGACCCCGACGGCTTACATCGCCTCTTTGGCGAATAGATGCGTCTCGCCTTCCTAGGCACGCCCGAGGCGTCCATTGTCTCGCTGCGCGCGTTGGTGCGGGCCGGGCACGACGTGGCGATCGTGATCACCCGACCGGATCGCCGTCGCGGTCGCGGCGGCGAGCTCTCCGCGAGCCCCGTCAAGTTGGCGGCGCGGGAGTTGGGACTGCGCGTCAGCGATCAGATTGGTGACCTCGACGGCCTCGGTCTCGAGTGCGGAGTGGTCGTGGCCTATGGGGCCCTGATACGCGCCGCGGTGCTCGAGCGAGTGCCGATGTTAAACGTGCATTTCTCGCTCCTGCCCCGCTGGCGAGGCGCCGCACCGGTTGAGCGGGCCATCCTGGCCGGTGACGAGGTGACGGGGGTGAGCGTCATGTCATTGGAGGTGGCCCTCGACACGGGACCCGTGCACCTCGCACGGCCCCTCGCGGTCGGTGAAAGGACCGCGAGCGAGTTGACCCGTGAGCTGGCGAACTTGGGTGCCGCGGCCCTGATTGAAGTTCTCGCGTCGCCTGAACTGATGTCCAGTCCCCGCGCCCAGGCGGGCTCCGCGACGTACGCCGAGAAATTGACGACGGAGACGTACCACTTGGTGCCGGCGATGGATCGGGTGACGATGCTGCGCACGGTTCGCCTCGAACGGGCCTTTGCGTTCGTCAACGGGCGACGCCTGCGTGTACTGCGCGCGCACGCTGACGCCATGACGCACCGAGGGATGGGCACGCTGCAAGTGCGCGAAGGCAACATCTATCTCGTGGGCGCAGACGGGGCAATTGCGCTCGATGACGTGCAGCGCGAAGGCGCGAAGGCCATGCCGGCTTCGGCGTGGTGGGCCGGGGCGCGTCTCGACGGCGTCGACGTGAGATGGTCGTAGGCCGGCAGCGCTGCCCATAGGCTGAAATTGTGACTTTCATTGACGCCGGCCCCACGGGTTCTCTTCGCGTGGCGCCCTCCATATTGGCGGCGGATTTTGGCTCATTGGCCCACGCCGTGCAGGTGATTGACGCGCAAACCGACTGGCTGCACGTCGACGTCATGGATGGCCACTTCGTGCCGAACGTATCGATCGGACCGCCGGTCGTCGCGTCGCTGCGCAAGTACAGCGATCGATTTTTCGACTGCCACCTGATGATGAGTGAGCCCGGCCGCTACCTGGAGGCCTTCGCCGAGGCCGGGGCCGACGGATGCACCGTGCACGTAGAAGTGGGTGGCACGGCGGCGCTCATCGACGACGCGCGCTCGTTGGGACTTCGCATCGGGCTGGCGGCCAACCCCGACACGCCCTACGAGCGGGTGGCCCCGTTCCTCGGCGATATCGATCTGCTGCTGCTGATGACCGTCTTTCCCGGCTTCGGGGGACAGTCATTCATGGGCGACGTGATGAGCAAGGTTGTCTGGGCGCGAAGTGAGATTGACGCCAACTCGTTGGCCGTCGACATCGAGGTGGACGGCGGCATCGATCTTCAGTCGGCGCCGGTGGTGGTGCGCGCGGGGGCCAACGTGCTGGTGGCCGGCTCGGCGATCTTCTCACGACCCGATCCCCTCGAGGCGGCCACCGCGCTGCGCACCGCGGCCCTCGCCGGTCGCTCGTAATGATCAGCAACGCCGACCTCATGTTGCTGGCCGTGGAGGGCGGGGAAAAGGCCCGCTACCACGCGCCGCCCAATCCCTGGGTGGGGGCTTTGATCGTGGGCGAGCACGGTGAGGTGATCGCTGAAGGTCACACGCAAGTACCGGGCGAGGCCCACGCCGAGATCGTGGTCCTACGTCGCGCGGGCGAGCGGACCCGGGGCGCCACCATGATCGTCACGCTCGAACCGTGCTGTCACGTGGGCCGTACGGGCCCGTGCACCGACGCCATCATCGCGTCCGGTATCAGGCGCGTCATTGTGGGCATCATCGACCCCGATCCGCGAGTGGCCGGTCAGGGGGTGGCGTTGTTGCGCGCGTCGGGCGTCGACGTGGAAGTGGGTATTGAAGCCGACGTCGTGCGCGCCCAACTGGCACCCTATCTCTGGCACCGCATCACGGGCCGGCCCTACGTGGTGGCCAAGTTCGCCTCGACCCTCGACGGGGTGGTGGCCATGGCCGACGGCACCAGTAAGTGGATCACCTGCGAAGCGGCCCGGCGCGACGCGCACGTCGTGCGCGCGCAGAGCCAGGCCATCATCGTGGGCGCCGGCACGGTGCGCAGCGACGATCCCGAACTCACGGCCCGATTAGACGACATCGTGCTCGAACCGCTGCGCGTGGTGCTCGGCACCGCGCCCGAAGGCGCGCGGGTTCGACCCTGCCTGGAACGTAGCGGCGACCTCGGATCCATCCTGGACGAATTGGCCCAGCACGACGTGATCCAGGTGCTCGTCGAAGGTGGTCCGACCACCTTGAGCGCCTTTTTCGCCGCCGGTCTGGTCAACCACGTGGTCTGGTACCAGGCGGCAGCGTTCGGTGGCGCCGACGGCACAACGGGGGCACTCAAAAGCCTCTCGACGTCAACAATTGACCAACTTCGCCGGGGAAGACTGGTGGACGTTCGCCGCATCGGCGAAGATATACGTATAGACGTGGAGGTCTGATGTCGTTAGCACGAATCGAAGAAGCAATCGCTCAACTGCGCCGTGGCGGCATGGTGGTGGTTGTCGACGACGAGGACCGCGAGAACGAAGGCGACCTGATCATGGCCGCCGACGCGGTGACGCCTGAGAAGATCGCCTTTTTCCTCGCCCACACCTCGGGACTGATCTGCGTGCCCCTCACGCCGGAACGGGTCCAGCACCTCGACCTCCCCCTGATGGTCACCAACAACACCGAAATCCAGCGCACCGCCTTCACGGTGAGCGTCGACTACCGGCACGGGACCACCACCGGCATCTCGGCGTCGGATCGGGCGGCCACCATCAAGGCACTGGCCGACCCCCATCTCCGGCCGTCCGATCTCAGCCGACCCGGGCACATCTTCCCCCTCCGGTACCGACCGGGGGGCGTGCTCAAGCGGGCCGGTCACACCGAGGCGGCCGTCGACCTGGCCCGTGCGGCGGGGATGTCCCCGGCCGGCGTCCTGTGCGAGGTGGTCAACGAGGACAAGACGGGAATGGCCCGACTGCCCGAGTTGGAGGTCTTCGCCGAGAAGCACGGGCTCCTCCTGATCTCCATCGCCGACCTCATCCGCTACCGCCGGCACAAGGACAAGCTGGTCCGCCGCATCGCCGATGCCAGGATCCCCACCGACTACGGCGAATTCACCGTCTACGCCTACGAATCCGTGCTGGACGGAGAGCATCACGTGGCCCTGGTCAAGGGCGACATCGCCGGCCAGGCCAACACGCTGGTCCGGGTGCACAGCGAGTGCCTCACCGGAGACGTGTTTGGCTCCCAGCGCTGTGACTGCGGGCCGCAGCTCCAAGTCGCTCTGGAGAGGATCGCCGCCGAGGGCGCCGGCGTCATCGTCTACCTGCGCGGGCACGAGGGCCGCGG
>PLXU01000094.1:0-6481 GCA_003151555.1 Acidimicrobiaceae bacterium
CACCCGCACAACTTCACCGACCGGATCATCCGTCCCGGCGACCAGGCCTTCTTCGACATCATCCACTCCTTTAACGGTTACCGGACCTGTTACTACCGCACGCTGTCGGTCGGCAGCTCAACCGCTCCCCAGCGCGACGCCTACGCGCAGGCGCGCGAGTGGATGGACAAGGCGATTGACTTGGTGCGTCCCGGGATGGGTACCGACGTCATTGCCAAGTCCTGGCCCGCGGCCACCGAGTTCGGTTTCGCCAACGAGATGGCGGCCTTCGGATTGCAATTCGGTCACGGGCTCGGGCTCGGCCTGCACGAGCGCCCGGTCATCAGCCGCCTCAACAGCCTGATCGACCCCATTGAATTACAGGCCGGCATGGTCTTTGCCTTGGAGACCTACTGCCCGGCCAGCGACGGCGTGTCGGCCGCGCGCATTGAAGAAGAGATCGTGGTCACCGACGACGGCCCCGCCATTCTTACGCGATTCCCCGCGCAAGAACTGATGATCGCCAACCAGTACTAGGAGAGTAGAGCCATGGCCACTACCACCGTTACCTCGGGTCCCACCGACTTCGCGACCAAGCTGAGCATGTACCGCAGCCAGGTCGCCCTGCGCCAGTTCGAGACGCGCGCCTACGACCTGTTCCTGGAGAACCTGGTCAAGGGCACCAGTCACCTTTCGCTCGGCCAGGAGGCGATCGCCGCCGGGTTCGCCACGGCGATGAAGAAGGACGACTGGACGTTCGCCACCTACCGCGGCCACGCGCACACGCTGGCGCGCGGTGTGCCGATGACGCCCGTGCTGGCCGAACTCCTGGGCCGCAGCAACGGCCTCATGGCCGGCAAGGGCGGATCGATGCACTTAACCAGCGTCGAGCACGGCGTGATGGGCAGTTACGCCATCATCGGCGCGCACCTGCCCATTGCCTGCGGCGCCGCGTGGAGCGCGCAGTATCGCGGCACCGACCAGGTGGCGGTGTGCTTCTTCGGCGACGGCTCGACCAACATCGGATCCTTCCACGAGGCGCTCAACCTGGCCGCCATCTGGAAGCTGCCGGTGATCTTTGTTTGCGAGAACAACCTGTGGATGGAGTACACGCGCACCACCGAGGTGACGTCGGTCGAGCACCCCGCGGCCGACCGGGCTGTGGCCTACGGACTCGAGCGCATAGTGGTCGACGGCAACGACGCCGACGCCGTCTACGACGTGGCCTCGGCCGCGCTGCAACGGGCCCGGGCGGGCGAGGGGCCGAGCATGATCGAGGCGATGACCTATCGCCACGGCGGCCACTCGCGCGCCGATCCGGCCAAGTACCGACCGGAAGAAGAGGTGGCCGAGTGGCTGGCCAAGGACCCGATACCCCGGTACCGTTCGCGCCTGCTCGACGAGGGCGCCACCGAGGAGCAGCTGAGCGAGATCGAGGCCGAAGTGGCCGCGCAAGTGGAGCTGGCGACCGAGGAGGCCAAGGCCGGCGGCGTGCCCGGCGAGGACTTACTGATGAAGGACGTGTGGGCGGATGGAGGATCCTCATGGCGCAATTGACCTTTCGTGAAGCAATCGCTCGCGGCATCGCCCAGGAGATGCGCCGCGACGAATCGGTGGTCTTCTTGGGCGAGGACGTCGGCGCAGCCGGCGGCGTGTTCAAGGGCACCGTAGGGCTGCTCGAAGAGTTCGGCGGCGTGCGCGTGCGCGACACCCCGATCAGCGAGCAGGCCATCCTGGGCGCGGCAATGGGCGCCGCGATGACGGGACTGCGTCCCGTGGCCGAGATCATGTTCGCGGACTTCTTCGCCGTGTGTTGGGACATCGTGGCCAACGAGATCGCCAAGAGCCGCTACATGACCAACGGCCAGGTGACGTTCCCGTTGGTGATCCGATCGGGCAACGGCGGCGGACTGCGCTTTGGCGCGCAGCACTCCCAGAGCGTGGAGAACTGGGCGATGATGGTGCCGGGCCTCAAGGTGGTCGTGCCCTCGAACGCGCAGGACGTGATTGGTCTCATGGCCGCGTCGATCCGCGACGACGACCCGGTGATCTTTCTCGAGGCCAAGGTCCTGTACTCGACCAAGATGGACGTGGCCGACGGCGAGATTGTCGACACGCTCGGTTCGGCCAAGGTGCTGCGCCAGGGCAAGGACGCGACGCTGGTGGCGCTCGGCGCCATGGTGCCCAAGGCGCTCGACGCCGCCGAGGAACTCGCGGCGGCTGGCATTGACTGCACGGTGGTGGACGTGCGATCACTGGTGCCGCTCGACACGACGACGATCCTGCGCGAGGTGGGCGCCACGGGCCGACTTTTCACGGTCGAGGAGAACCCGCGGCTCTGCGGCTGGGGCGGCGAACTGGCGTCGATCGTGAGCGAAGAGATCTTCTACGACCTCGACGGTCCGATCGTGCGTATCACCACGCCGCACATTCCGCTGCCGGCCGCCGACGCCCTCGAGGACCTGGCGATTCCGTCGGTGGAGCGAATCGTGACGACGGTCACGAAGTCCATGAACACGTGAGTCTCTTTCGAGTAACCCGACCCCGATAGCACCGTCACAACGCCGCCGTAAGGTGATGGGTATCGCAAAGTCTTCTGGATTCTCGAGCGGCAACGAAATGCAGCGCATCATCGACGCGGCCCGTTCTCCGCAGTGGAGCATCGGCGTGGGGCGCAGCGGTCAGATCATGGCCACCAAGGACTCGGGCGACATCGGTCGGCCCTGGGTCATCACGGCGGAGCGGTCCGGACGGGGCATGCGCGTCTCGCTCTATCAGCCTGGTGACGACCCGGAGGTCGAGGGCGAAGTGATCGACGAACTGAAGGGCAACCCACGCGAGATGGGCCGTCAGCTGCGATCCATTCTCGAAGAGACGACGCTCGATTCGAAGTCTTAGAGCACAACACTCGAGTTGCGCAGTTTAGAGTGGAGTTCCCAAGATTTGATTTGAGAGCCCCATGAACGTCCGCCCCCAGCGCTTGCCCGCGAGCGTCAAACGGATCCTGCGCCTGGCGCACGTTGACTTCGAACCGCCCCGTGCACCTTCGACCGGCGAGGTGTTGATTGCCTCGGCGGTGGCAATCACGCTGTCGTTGGTCGTTGACGCGTTGATCGTGTACATTGGCACGCGCCTGTTCCCCTCCACCGCCGGTTACGGGCATTTTCACTTCTCCGACTACGCCAAGTTGACCGTCATCGGCGTGATCATTGCCTGCGTGGGCTGGCCGGTGGTAGCTCGCATCACATCGAGGCCGAAGTGGCTGTTTCTTCGTTTGGCCATCGCCACGACGTTCGTGTTGTTTCTGCCGGACGTCTACATTTGGTATGCTGGCCAGCCCTTCAAGGCGGTGCTGGTGCTCATGTGCATGCACGTGGCAATCGCGTACGTCACGTACCAATCACTCGTGGTCTTGGCGCCGGTGCGCAGACAACGCCGTCGCCTTCACTGATGCACGAGTCGGGGCGAAGCGACCGGAGTCGGCCGCGGGTCTTAGACAGACCTACTTCTCGCCGCTCTCGTCGTCGCCATCGCGCAGCGCTTCGTGATGATCGATGTGGTCCTGCTCGCGTTCGATCAACTCTTCGTCCTTCGCCTTTTCGATCTTGACCAGCAGGTCGTCGGCTCTCGGTGACGTTCGAATCAATTCGTCGAGTTTCAACTGGGTGGCGACCTCTTGACGGGTCTGGGTGTGCTGGATCACGAACAGCAGCAGCAGCGTGATCGCCGTGCCGGCCGTCGAGAATCCGGCCTCCCAGTGGGCCGGGAAGCCGTCGAGGGCGAGGACCACGCCGAACACGACGACGAGGAGCGCCGCGACGGCGGCCACGCCAGATCGGGCCGTCAGGTTGCCGATCCAGTGCAGAACTCGGCTGATGCGCTGGGGAATGGTCGACTTTTCCATGCGGTTTCCAATCTGTAGGCACGTCGTAAATGAAGGCGTGTGAGCGAGGTGTGCACGTTTCTTGAATTTCCTTGATCCGCACGCGAGACCCACGGTTCGGTCCAACTATGCGACACGTGTTATACGTGCACCATTCTAACCGGGCGCCCTCATTTTGGGCACCGCATTGGGCTTTCGTAGCGAACCGAGCGCGTCGAGCGGCGCGAGGTTGTCTGGCGGCGCTCGCGAGTTCGCTGCGTCGTCCATGGGTTGCGGCCCGTTACCGACGGCCCGTGGATGACGTGGACGCGATCAACTGACAAATTGTCGCGAATGTTGTGGTGAATGAAAATTCACGACGGCGTCGTTGCGAGTTGAGACCAAAGCCCCTAGTCCCGTTTCGAGACAGTGGGGTACCATTGTTGTGCACTCATTGAGCGTTTGTGCGAATGAACAGTCGATGGATGTCCCGATTTTCACGTCCGTACATGAAGAAGGTTCGTCACTGTCATGAGTATGCCCAGCGCCTCTTATTCCATCACCATGCGCGTCGCGCTCGATAGCGCGTCGGACATTCCGGCCATCGCGAGCGCCGTCAGCGGGGCAGGTGGTCTCGTCACCGCCCTCGACGTCGTCGAGCCGATTGAAGGTCGCCTGGTCATCGACGTGACCTGCAACGCCACTGACGAGGGCCACGCGGAGGTTCTCGGCGCGACGGTTAACGCGGTGGAGGGTGCCAAGGTGTACGCGATCAGCGACCGAACGTTCCTCATGCACTTGGGTGGAACGATCAACGTTCAGCCCAAGGTTCCGCTCAAGACCCGCGACGATCTATCGATGGCCTACACGCCGGGCGTCGCGCGGATCTCTATGGCCATTGCGAAGGACCCTACGCTGGCTCGCAAGCTCACGATTAAGCGCAACACCGTGGCCGTGGTGACCGACGGTTCGGCGGTGCTCGGCTTGGGCAACATCGGACCGGAGGCGGCCCTGCCGGTAATGGAAGGCAAGGCCCTCCTCTTCAAGCGCTTCGCCAACATCGATGCCTGGCCGGTCTGCCTAGCGACCCAGAACGTCGACGAGATCGTGCGCATCGTCCAGTGCATCGCCCCGGTCTACGGGGGCATCAACCTGGAGGACATTTCCGCGCCACGCTGCTTCGAAATTGAAGCGCGCCTACGCGACCTTCTCGACATCCCGGTCTTCCACGACGNNAAGACCATGAAGATCCCGGTCTTCCACGACGATCAGCACGGCACGGCGACCGTTGTCTACGCGGCCCTCTTCAATGCGCTGCGCGTGGTGGGCAAGGAGATGAAGGACATCCGGGTGGTCGTGCTCGGTGTGGGCGCCGCGGGCGTCGCCATCAGCAAGCTGCTGTTGACCGAAGGCGTCGGTGACCTCATCGGCATCAACCGCAACGGAATCTTGAATCCGGACGACGACCGACTGGACGACGATCGTCGCTGGCTGGCCGCACATACGAACTTTGCCAAGAAGACCGGTGGCCTGCGAGAGGCCATGACGGGCGCCGACGTCCTCATCGGCGTATCGGGCTCCAACCTGGTGGGTGAGGAAGATCTCAAGGTGATGGCGCCTAAGTCAATCGTGTTCGCCCTGGCCAACCCCAACCCCGAAGTCGATCCGGTGATGGCGCGCCGCTACGCGGCGATCGTAGCGACCGGCAGAAGCGATGAGCCCAATCAAATCAACAACGTGCTCGCCTTCCCGGGAATATTCCGTGGCCTGCTCGACGTCGGGGCGTCCAAGATCACTGAACAGATCGAGATTGCGGCCGGTCGCGCCATCGCCGACGTGGTGAAGGAGAACGAACTCTCAGCCGATTACATCGTGCCGACAGTTTTTAACCCGAACGTTGTCACGGCCGTCGCCGAAGCAGTGGAGAAAGTGGCTCGCGCCTCGCTGCCCAGCTAATTACCGCCGCCTGGAACTGTTCCGGGTGTCCGGCCCGCGAAGTGGCTTTTTCCCCAGCAACTACACTCCCTTTGCAACACAATTTTCCGACCCTCGGAGTAAATGCAGTGCTTTTTTGGAGGAGTTCCAAATGGTGACAAAGGTAATTTTAGCTATTGCGGTCGTGATCGTTCTGTTGGTGCTGTGGGGCATTTTAAAGGCCGTGCGGATCGTCCAGCAGGGATTCGTGGGCGTGATCACCCGCTTCGGCGAGTTCAAGGACATCAAGAACCCTGGTCTCACGTTCATCATCCCCTTCATCGAAGTCATGAAGATTGTCGACGTGCGCGAGACGCCGCGCACCGGCGACCGCCAGCAGGTCATCACTCGTGACAACGTGGCCGTTATTGTCAACGCCACCATCTTCAGCCAGGTCGTCGACGTGCGCCTGGCCCTCTTCACCAACTCCGACTACCTCGTGAGCGTGGACAACCTGGCGCGCACGTCGGTGCGTGCGGTCTTCGGCAGCATCTCGCTCGACGAAGCCTTCTCCCAGCGCGAGCAGATCAGCACCTTGCTCCAGACCCAGATGGAAGAGGCGACTGACAAGTGGGGCGTGCGCATCAACCGGGTCGAAGTCCTTGAGATCACCCCGCCCGAGCAGATCCTCCAGGCCATGGCCCTGCAGAAGCAGGCCGACCAGGA
>PLXU01000094.1:6487-6667 GCA_003151555.1 Acidimicrobiaceae bacterium
AGGCCATTGCTTCGGTGTACGCGGCGATCAAGTCGCAGTCGCCCGATCCCACGCTGGTCGCGATCTTGCAGTTGGACACGTTGTCAAAATTCGCCGAGAGTCCCAACACGAAGCTCATCATTCCCGCCGAGAGCGCCGCGCTCCTGGGTGCGGCCCAGGCCATCAAGAGCGTCATGGACA
>PLXU01000053.1 GCA_003151555.1 Acidimicrobiaceae bacterium
GAGCGGATTCATCGTTGCCCCAGGAATACAGAACCTACAGTTCCGACGGTGAGGCGGAGGCCGCGCTACAGGCGCTGTCCTTCGTGGTGAAGCGACGCGGGATCGAGCCCGTGCTTCATATGGTTGGCGGTGATCCGACCCACGCGATCGTGAGCACCGCCGACAAGGTACACGCGGACCTCATCGTGGTTGGCAACCGCGGCATGAAGGGTGCGAGACGGGTGCTTGGCAGTGTGCCCAACAGCGTGGCGCATGGCGCGAACTGCTCCGTGGCGATCATCGACACCACCGAATAAGACGTACTCTCGATGTCCCGGCGGCCTTGTTGTCGCCCTACGTGACAGCCGGTTTGGAACGGGCCCCGGGATGGTTCGTCACGAGACCGGCGACGACCGTGTCGACGACCGCCTGGGCGAAACCATCGCTCAACGCGAGGTGGGACTGCAGGAGCCGATGGTAGGCCGGTCCGTACAGCAAATCCAGCACCACTTCCGCGTCGACATCCTCGGAGATCTCGCCTCGCTCGACGGCCCGATCGACCATGACGCGGTGANNCGGATCGCGCTGGACTTCGGCGATCAGCCCGACCAGGGTGCGACCCGTCACCGTTCCCTCGACCACCTTGATCCAGGCGCGAAGGGCGCAGAGTAGGTCTTCACGCAGCGATCCGGAGGTGGGCAATGGCTGTTGGGCGAGGAAGTCGGCCGAGAATGCTTCGAATACCAATGTGCCCTTCGACGGCCATCGCCGGTAGATGGTGGCCTTGCTCACCTTGGCGCGCTGGGCCACCTCGTCAATGGTCAAATCAACGAAGCCGCGCTCTTCTAAGAGCTCATTGGCGGCCTCGATGATGGCGCGGTGGGAGCGCTCGCTGCGGGGTCGACCACGAGGTGCCGGCACTGGAATTTCGGTATCAGACATCACTTGACACGTTACCATATTTAATGTACGATACGTCTCGTACCGTAATGGAGGAGATGGCGATGACGTTAGTGCAGACCAACCAAAAAGGACGCCGAGACCGCACCAGGACCGCGACGCTCGGCCTCGAGGCAGTGGATGGCGCTGCCTCATTGACGTCGACATCTCTGGCGCAGACGGGCGGCGTCGCGCTGAGCGGCGCGAAGGAGCGGTCGGACGAACTGTCAAAGTGGGCGCTCACGCTGGTCTTGGTGGGGTCGTTCATGGTGGTCCTGGACTTCAGCATCGTGAACGTGGCTCTGCCCTCAATCCACCGAGAACTGGGCTTCGGAGGCAACTCGGTGCAGTGGGTGGTGACGGCTTACGCGATCACCTTCGGTGGCCTGTTGATACTGGGTGGTCGCATTGCCGACACCTGGGGTCGGCGGCGGCTGTTCATTGTCGGATTAGTCGTGTTTGCTGTCTCTTCGCTCGCGGCCGGGTTGACGAGTGACGCCATCACTCTGGTGGCGGCGCGCGCGCTCCAGGGAATCGGGGCCGCGATCGTGGCGCCCGCGTCGCTGTCGCTCATCACCGCGCGCTTTGCCGAGGGGCCGCGGCGCACGCGCGCGTTGGGCCTCTACGGCGCCACCGCCTCGATTGGTTTCGTCGCGGGCCAGGTCCTGGGCGGCGTGCTTGTTGAGTACACGAGTTGGCGATGGATCTTCCTGGTGAACGTCCCGGTCGGAGTCGCGGCCGCCGTGCTGGCCCCTCGGCTCATCACGCCGGACCGTCGTCGAGCGAGGCCGGCACACCTGGACGTCGCGGGAGGGCTCCTGATCACGCTCGCCGTCGCGGCCGTCGTGTTCGCCATTTCCGAGGTCCCCACCCTGGGGTGGCTACAACCGGTCGTGATCGGATCGTTGTTCGTCGCCGTGCTGGCGTTGAGCTCTTTCGTCGCCGTGGAGCACGTGCACACGGATCCGCTCATCAACCTCTCCCTGCTGGGCCAGCGTGGACTGCGTACGGCCGCCATCCTCACGTTCCTGCTGGGTGCGTGGACGGCCGGCGAACTGGTCGTGCTGTCGGTCTACCTGCAGCAGGCGCTGCGCGATTCACCGTTGGTCGCTGGTCTGGTGATAGCACCGCAGGGGGTGGTCGGTTTCATCACTGGCATGTTCGGTGCCCGCCTGATGCGACGTGTTGGCATGCGCGCTCTGCTCACGATGGCCGCGGCGTCCACTGGTTTCGGCTTCCTGATTCTCGCCCACTTGCCCGCGAGCGGTCACTACAGTCCGCTGTTCTTTGCCGTGGTGCTGGTGGGCTTCGGCACAGTCGGCACCGCGTTCGCCACGACCGTCATGGCCGCCAGCGGCATGGCGCAGTCCGACCAGGGTCTGGTGGGCGGAGTCGTGAACACCACCCGTCAGGTCGGGGCCGCGGTTGGCGTGGCCGTGCTGGTGGCCATTGCTGAAGGCGCACACGCACGGGCCGGCACGGCCACCGTCAGCGGTGACCGCACCGCCATCTTGGTGGCGGCGCTGGTGGGATTCACCGGTGCCGTCGTGGCCTGGTTCGGTACACGACCCTCGACACCGGCGCAACTCGCTACTACATCAAACGACGGACCTAACCCACTAAGGAGGACACGATGAACTACACAATCTTGGGCCAGAGCGGCCTTAACGTCTCTCGGATTGCCTTCGGTACCTGGCAACTCGGTGGTGACTGGGGCCCAACCGACGAGGATGCGGCGGTGCGCGCCATCCGACGGGCGGCCGAGCAGGGGGTCAACTTTTTCGACACGGCCCAGGCCTACGGCTTTGGCCAGTCAGAGCGGCTCTTGGCGGTCGCGCTGGGCCAACTGCCCCGCGAGGAGCTCGTCATCGCCACCAAGGGTGGACTGCGCCCAGCCGGTAACGGTGTCGTGCGCGACGCCAGCGCGGCGTGGATTCGACAGGGAGTGGACGCCAGTCTCCAGGCGCTCGACACCGAGTACATCGATCTGTACCAGGTGCACTGGCCCGATCCCGCCACGCCGTTCGAAGAGACCGCCGGGGCCCTGCACGAGATGATTGACCAAGGCAAGATCCGACACGTCGGCGTGTCGAACTTCGACGCTGTCCAGATGGAGGCATTCAGTGCCAGCCTGGCGGTCGAGACGTTGCAGCCTCCCTATCACCTGTTCCGGCGCGACATCGAAGCCGACGTGCTGGCCTACACGCAGAAGAACGATATTGGCGTGCTGGTCTACGGACCCTTAGGCCACGGATTGCTGGGTGGGGGACTTCGCGCCGATACCCAGTTCGCACCCGAGGACTGGCGAGCCAACAGCCCACTGTTTCAAGGCGAGTCCTACGAGCGAAACCTCCGCAGGGTAGCCCAATTGCGTGAACTGGCGAATCAGGGTTTGGGGATCACCCTGGCCCAGTTGGCGATTGCGTGGACCTTGACCAATCCGGCCGTCGACGTCGCCATCGTCGGCACCCGCGACCCCGACCACGTCGAGGAGGCCTTGGCGGCCGCGGAGATTGAACTCGACGATGAAGTGATGCAGCGAATCAACCGGATCATGATCGGCGCGGCTCAAGTGTCCGGTCCTTCGCCCGAGAGCGTGTGAAGTCATGAGCGTGCAATTGATCGCACAACCGACCACTTCGTTGAGGGGCACCGATTGCTATGAAGCGGCGAAGCAAAAACGGCGAAGGCCAGTGGGTCGCTGCGTTGTAGTGACGCCGCAAACTTTTAGAAGAAGGCGCCTGAGACGAAGGGACTGACGTCGGAGGAAGTCGAACGAGCGATGGCCTAGTTTCGCCACAAGAAATGTCGAAGCAGCACGAAGAGAGAGGAACAAGAAGATGACAACTGGCACTCATGAGCGGGGGCTGGCGCCGCTGGTGGCGGTAATCGGAACGGGCACGATGGGAGCGGCGATGGCCCGCCGGCTTCTTGACGCTCACATGGACGTGCACGTCTGGGCGCGCCACACGGCCTCGACGACGGCGCTGGTTGACCTAGGCGCCACTAGTTTCGAACAGGCGAGCGACGCCGTCAGGGATGTGGACGTGGTCATTACGATGCTGCCGACGCCCGACGCGACGGCCGACGTCATGGTGCGCGGCAAGGCCCTCGACGCTATGAGGCCGGGTTCTATCTGGGTCCAGATGGCGACGCTCGGTGTCGAGGCGACCGAGGAGCTGGCCGCCGAGACTGTCAATCGGCGACCGGACGTTGCCTTCATCGACGCCCCGGTATCGGGCAGTCGGGAACCGGCGGAGAACGGCCAGCTGCTCATCCTGGCGTCGGGCACGCCCGCGGCGTCGCTCGAACCCGTTTTCGCGGCGCTGGGTAGAGACACGCTCTGGCTCGGTCCGGCGGGCGCCGGCAGCGCGCTGAAGCTCATACTCAACACGTGGTTGGCCTTCCAGACGGAAGGTGCGGCCGAGGCCGCTGCACTGGCCGAGCGCCTGGGAGTGCCCAACGCCGCGCTGTTTGACGCCTTGCGCGACAACCCCCTGGCGTCAAAGTACGCGCTGACCAAACTCGCCCGGATGATCGATGAGGACTACGAGGCCGATTTCGCATTGGAGTGGGCACTGAAGGACCTCGACCTGGTGACGGCCTCTGCGGGCTCGGGGGTCGCCCCGATTGCGGGCGCGATTGCTGAGCGGTGGCGCACTCTTGTGAACGAGGGATCGAGCGGACTCGACGTGAGCGCGGCTCGGCGCGGCCTCGGCGCGCAGAAGTTTTAGCTCGAGGTTGTGAGAAGTATCTCTCCAATTCGACGCGACCTTCTGACCTGTTGGCGTCAACGCAATGAATACTGTCTCTGAATTGGTCGGCTCATCTCATCGAACGCGTCGAGGCAAGGGAATCTCTCAACTAGATGGATCAGCTCTTCGTAGAAACGCACCAAAAAAAGTATCAACGAACTGCACAAAGAGGGGAATTTCATGAAGTCTTTTCTCGTTGACGTCCGCAATACGCTGGTGCCCGGTCATGACGCAAAACACGGGCCGCTGCCGCTGCTGCTGGTGATCATGACCCTCACGACCGGACTGGTTGACGCGTTTAGTTACCTCACCCTCGGGCACGTCTTCGTGGCCAACATGACGGGCAACATCGTATTTTTGGGGTTCGCTCTGGTTGGCGCGCAGGGATTCTCAATCACCGCATCATTGGGGGCCATTGGCGCGTTCGTCGTGGGTGCCGCGTTCGGGGGCAAACTCAATTCCCTGTTCGCTCGCCATCGCGGCCAGCTGCTCAGCGTCGCGACGATCGCCCAATCGCTGTTCTTGGGCGCCTCGGTGGTGCTCTCAGTCGTGGCGCCACGCTTGGTCTCCGGAGGCTATCGCTACGGGTTGATCGGGGCGCTCGGTATTGCGATGGGCCTGCAAAACGCCGTCGCGCGCCGGCTGGCCGTGCCTGATCTCACCACCACCGTGCTGACGCTCACGATCACGGGCCTCGCGGCGGACCAGACCATGGTGGGCGGGGTGGGATCGAAGTTCGGACGTCGTATCGTCGCCATTGCCGCCATGTTCATCGGTGGTCTCCTCGGAGCAGTGCTGGTGCTGCACGTCGCGAACTACTATCCACTTCTCGTCGCCCTCGCCACAGTCGTGATTGTTGTGATCGCCATTACGCCCCTTAGGAATTCCGATGCCGAGTGGGCGAAGTCTTGAAGACTCGACGGGTGCGGGCCTGACTCAGTTGTTTCGGCTCTCGTCCGCACGCACGCTCTAATGGCGCGCGCTGAACGTATCATTTCTCGCCAGTTCAGAGTGGCCACTGCGGAAGTAAAGACCCGTGCTCTTGAGCTGGTGTTTGTGAGACGGCCGCCTCACAGGGTCTGTCGAGGTCCGAACATCAGTCAGTGTCACGGCCCGGCTCCCTTATTGTTGATTGGCGAAGCAGCGACGTGACGTCTTCATCGCTCGTCTGGGTGAAGTCGTCGTACCATTCGCCGACGGCCCGAAATTCAGAGGGAACCAGCAAACTGATTACCTCGACGTCGAGTCTCTCCAATTCTGCGATGGTCTCGGGCGGCGACACGGCGACGGCGACGATGACGTTCTTGGCCCCGCGGGCTCGAGCAACATTCACGGCGACGTGCGCGGTGGCTCCGGTAGCGAGGCCGTCGTCAACGATGATGGCCGTGCGTCCGGCCAGCTCCAGGGGAGTTCGGTCACGTCGGTAGAGATCGACGCGCCGGGCGAGTTCGGCGCGCTCGCGCTCGATCACCGCCGCGACTTGCTTCGTGGAGATCCCTAGACGTTCAATCAACTCGGCGTTGAGGACCTCGGTGTCGTCCTCGCCAATGGCTCCTAAGGCCAACTCAGTATGAAAAGGCACGCCGAGCTTGCGCACCACGAGAACATCGAGCGGACTGTTGAGCGCTCGGGCGACTTCGAAGGCGACCGGCACACCGCCGCGCGCGAGCCCGAGCACGACCGGATGTTGCACCCGTAGTTCGCTCAGGCGTTCACCCAGTTGGCGTCCTGCGTCATGGCGGTGCGCGAATCGGTGGATCGAACTCACAATGCTTCTCCAGTCTGGTAGGTCGAGCAGAACCCAGCTTTCACCACGTGGGCCAAGCTGTGGGCAACGGGCCCGGTGGTCCGAAGGGCTGCGGCAGGCCCGGTCGTACCCCGAGGGCCTGCAGCAGCGAGCTGAAGTTCAGCCCGTAGGCCGTTGAGTTTTTCCCGTTGTACTCCAAGTGGCCCGCGGCGCGCTCGGGCGACGCCGGAGGGTTCGCCCAGCCGGTTTCGATGCAGGTCGTGGCGTCGTGCATGATGCCAACGACCGTCGTCGACGTCACATGTTGGCCGACGATCACTCTGGGCGTGATGTTCTCCGCCACGTAGACGTAGAGGCCCTTCGCGGGACCACTCGTCAATCGATAGGAGATGAACACGCCGCCCGGCCACTGCGGCTCGTAGAGATTCTTTACCACGGCCTCGCCCAACGCGTAGACCGGTCCCGACGCGCAGTAGTC
>PLXU01000209.1 GCA_003151555.1 Acidimicrobiaceae bacterium
TACGACGCGAGCACGGTGCCGGTGGGGCTGGGACTGCCCGGACTGGTGCGTCGAGACGGACGTTTGGCGTACGCCCCCAACCTGCAAAGTGCTTCGGGCGCTGACCTGGGCGCCTTGTTGAGCAAATCCCTGAGCAGTTCGGTGGTCTTTAGCGAGAACGACGCCAACTGCGCGGCNNGGCATTGATGACTTCGTGATGGTGACGCTGGGCACCGGCATTGGCGGCGGCATCATCGCCGGCGGCCAGCTCATCCGCGGGCGCAATGGTTTCGCCGGTGAGATTGGTCACATGGTGGTCGAGGCCAGGGGGGCGGCCTGCAAATGCGGGGGACGGGGGTGCTGGGAGCGCTACGCCTCGGGCGGGGGCTTGGGTCGCATGACACGCGTGGCGGCCAGGGCCGGGCGGTTCCCCAAGTTGGTGGCCCGAGTGGGTGGCGACCCGGAGCACGTGCGATCCGAAGACGTCACCGAAGCGGCCGCCGAAGGACTCGACGAGGCAGTGGGCATGATGCGCGAAGTGGGCTGGTGGCTGGCGCTGGGACTAGCCAACCTCACGGCGATCCTCGACTGCGGCCATTTCGTCATTGGCGGAGGGCTTTCGGTCGCCTCGGACCTGGTGTTGCCGGCCGCGCGCGAGTACTTGGTCGACCTGGTGGAGGGGTACGAATCGAGGCCCACCATCACGGTCGCGACGTCGATGTTCGGTCCGCGCTCGGGCGCCATGGGCGCGGCGCTAGTGGCCTTCGAGCGCCTCCCATGAAGCTCGGCGTTCTGCTGCCGACCTTTCGATACGGCAGCGAGGACGCGCTGGCCTTCGCCGACGAAGCGTCGGGCGCCGGGATCGACGGCGTCTTTGCCTACGATCACCTCTGGCCGATGGGCGCGCCGGAGCGTCCATCGTTGGCGCCCTTTGCACTGCTCAGCGTGATTGCCGGTCAACACGAAGAACTGGTGGTGGCGCCGTTGGTGGCGCGCGTGAGTCTGGTGGGCGTGCATCATCTCGTCGAACAGTTCGAAACGCTGCACGCCCTGGCCCCCGGTCGAGTGATTGCCGCCCTGGGCACCGGTGACAAGCTCTCGGCCCCGGAGAACGAGGCCTACGGCCTCGCGTCGCTCAGCGCGAGTGAGCGACGCGAGCGCTTGGGTGATGTCGCGCGCGCCCTTTCGCCAACCATGCCGATCTGGATTGGCGCCGGGGCCGACGCCACGAATCAACTGGCCCGCGAACTGCACGCGACGCTCAATCTGTGGGACTGGTCGAGCGAGCGCGTGGCGTCGATGGCCGTGTCGGGACCGGTCAGCTGGGCGGGACCCGTGCCTCGCGACCTCTTCTCGACGTTGAGCGCCCTGCGCGACGCCGGCGCGTCGTGGGCGGTCTTGAGCCCCGACGTGAAGATCGATCAACTGCGTGAATGGCGCGACACGCAGTGACTCGGTAACGTTCGATATGGAATTTCGTCGAATCAACGGGTTGCCGCCCTACGTGTTCGCCCAGATCAACGGTTTGAAGGCCCAGTCACGGGCCCTGGGTCGCGACGTGATCGATTTCGGTTTTGGCAACCCCGACCTGCCCAGTCCCGAGATCGCCGTGGCCAAATTGGCTGAGGCGGCCCAGAACCCGAAGAACCACCGCTACAGCGCCAGCCGGGGCATTCCCAACCTGCGCCTCGCGATGGCGACGCGCTACAAGATGCTCTTTGACGTCGATCTCGATCCCGAAACCGAGGTCGTCACGACCATCGGCGCCAAGGAGGGCCTCACCCACTTGATGTGGGTGCTGCTGGGACCGGGCGACAGCGCCATCGTGCCCAGCCCGAGTTACCCGATCCATTTGGCCGGCCCCGGCTTCGCCGGCGCGACGGTCATCACGGTGCCGATGCTCGATCCCGGCGCCAGCACCAGCGATCCCGGCGACGACTTCTTCGACGGCATCGTCAACGCGTGGCGAGAGGCCACGGTCAAACCGCGCGTCATCATCTGCTGCTTTCCGCACAATCCCACCAGCGCCTGCGTCGACTTGGCGTTCATGCAGCGCCTGGTTGGCTTCGCGCTCGAGCACGATGTCATCATCTGTCACGACTTTGCCTACGCCGACCTGGGCTTCGACGGTTACCATCCACCCTCCATCCTCCAGGTGCCGCGCGCCAAGGAGTGCTGCGTTGAGCTCTACACGCTGACCAAATCCTTCTCGATGGCCGGTTGGCGCGTGGGCTTCCTGGTGGGCAACGCCGAGATCGTCGCGGCGCTGACCAAGCTCAAGAGTTACCTCGATTACGGCACCTTTCAGCCGGTCCAGATCGCGGCCATCGTGGCGATGAATGAAGCGGTTGACTACCCCGACCAGCTGCGCGTCATCTACCAGTCCCGACGCGACGCGTTGGTGGATGGACTGCACCGCATTGGCTGGCACACGACCAAACCTCGGGGCTCGATGTTCCTCTGGGCGCCGATTCCCGAGCCCTACCGTGAGATGAGTTCGTTGGAGTTCGCCAAATTCCTCATCGAAGAGGCCGACGTGGCCACCAGCCCCGGGGTGGGTTTCGGCGAGGGGGGCGACGGACACGTGCGTTTCGCGCTCATCGAAAACGAACGTCGAACGCAGCAGGCCGTCCGCAATCTGCGCCGGGCCCTGCCAAAAATCGGCTAAACGCGGTCTCGCATCGAAGCTACTTTCGGCGCGGCGACTCGGGATCGTCAGGCGTTCTCAACGGCGCGACGCCAGGCCGCGTAGCCGAGGTCCACGAGGGCTGGATCGCCCGGTTCGAAACGTCGTTCGCACGCCCAGTGTTCAGCGAGTTCGTCGAGAGAGTCCCACACTCCGAGCGTGAGACCGGCGAGCGTCGCTGCTCCTTGCGACGTTGCCTCGAGGGAGGCGCTGCGCAGCACGGGTAGTCGCGAGTTCGTGGCTTGCAATTCGAGTAGCAGGTCCATCGCCGCCGCCCCGCCATCGGCGCGCAGCTCGTGCAGCGCGAGGCCGTTCTCAATGAAGGCGTCGGTCATCGCGCGCACCTGGTACGCGAGGGACTCGACCAGTGCGCGCGCGATGTGGCCGCGACCCACGCCACGACTGAGACCGGTAATCGATCCGCGTGCCTCGCTGCGCCAAAAGGGTGAGCCCAGTCCGGTGAACGCCGGCACGAATAGCGCACCCGCGTTATCGGTCACGCTCGTGGCCAGCGCTTCGAGTTCCTGGGAGTGCTCGACAAAGCCCATCTCGTCACGCAACCACTGCACCGCAGCCCCGGCGACGAAGGCCGATCCCTCGACCGCGTAGTTGACCGGCCCTACGTCGCCGAGGTCCCACGCGAGCGTGGAGATCAATCCGTCGAACACGCTCGGCACGCGCTCGCCGGCGTTGGCCAAGATGAAGGCGCCGGTGCCGTAGGTGGCCTTGACCACTCCCGCACTGAAGCAGGCCTGGCCGAAGAGCGCGGCCTGCTGGTCGCCGAGGATCCCGGTGACGGGCACGCCGGCGAGTTCGGGCACTGCGTCGGCGCTGATGGAGGCGAAGTGACTGGCCGAGGGACGGATGGGCGCCAGCAGTTCGAGCGGCACGTCAAAGAGCGACAACATCGCGGGCGACCACTCGAGGGTGTTGAGGTCCATCAGCATGGTGCGCGACGCGTTGGACGCCTCGGTGGCGTACACCCCGCCGCGTGCTCCGCCGCTCAGGTACCACAACAGCCAGGTGTCGATGGTGGCGAGGGCCCCGGTGGAAGCTGCGTCGAGCGCGCCGTGTTCGAGCAGCCACTTCATCTTGGTCGCCGAAAAATACGGGTCGAGCACCAGGCCGGTGGTCGCGCGAACTTGGGGGCCGTGACCTTGGGCTTCCATCTCGTTGCAGATCGTCGCGCAACGACGGTCCTGCCAGACGATCGCGCGATGCAGAAGCTGTCCATTTTCACGATCAAACGCGACCGTTGTTTCACGCTGATTGGTGATGCCTACAGCAACGATGCGGTGACCGTTGTCTAGTGCATTGGCCGCGACCTCGCGCAGGGTCGTGACGGCCAATTGTGCGATCTCGGCGGCGTCGTGTTCGACCTCACCGGGACGGGGAAAGTGTTGCGTCAGTGTTCGGTAGGCCGAAGCAACAATTTTCACGTTCTGGTCGAAAGCCACCGTGCGGACCCCAGAGGTGCCAGCGTCAAGGGCAAGTATGAGGTCCACGGGGGTAGACTAGTAAGGGTGCTACGGGCGCTCCAGGGCCACTCAGGCCGACTACAAAGTTTTCTAAAATAAGTCCAAAATAGAGTTGACGCGGTGTAATTACAGTGCTGTAATAACACAGCATCTTGCGACGTAACGTAGTTTGACCACTACATATAGTGGTCGGGGGGCTTCAACGTAGTATCCTTGACTTCCCGGCCCCGACGGCGCCAGAGGCAGGTGGTAGGTGTCGGAATCGGACAAGGAAAGAGATATGGATATGGCAATCGCACCTCAGCGGCTCGGAATTGGACTTCGTCGTTTTTTCACCACGGAGGATCGTCATCCCTACGACGAAGTGCTCTGGGACAGGCGCGATGCGCGCATTTCAAACTTTCGTGACGGCACCGTTGCCTTCGAGCAGCTCGGCGTGCAGGTCCCGGCCGACTGGTCCTTTAACGCCACCAACATTCTCGCGCAGAAGTACTTTCGCGGCACCCTCGGCACCGCCGAGCGCGAGACCAGCCTTAAGCAAGTGGTCGATCGCATCGTGGACACGGTGACGGCGTGGGGCATTGAGGGCAACTACTTCATCGACGAAGAAGAGGCCGACACGTTCGGCGCTGAATTGAAGCACCTGCTCATCACCCAGAAGGCCGCGTTCAACTCGCCGGTCTGGTTCAACATCGGCGTGAAGGGCGT
>PLXU01000147.1 GCA_003151555.1 Acidimicrobiaceae bacterium
GAGTCCGAGGCGGTGCCCAACGAGAAGGTGCCCGCCCCGCCGACAACCCAGGTCTGGGTTCCCGGGGCCGTCCAGGTGATGCTTTGGCTAACGCCGTTGATCGTGATGTTGCTCGCACTACCCGTGGTCTGGGCGTAGTTGCCCAACGCCTGAGCGGTAGGCGTGATCGTGCAGGTGCCCGCGGTCACCATAGTGGCCGTGGTGCCCGATACGGTGCAGACACTGGTGGTAGAACTGGCAAAGGTGACGGTCGAGAGCGACGTGTCGGTGGCGTTGCCGAGGGGGAACGTGCCGGCGCCACCGGCCACCCACGTCTGGGAACCCGGCGGGGTCCAGGTGATTGTCTGGGGTACTGCTAGCACGGTGACCGAAAGAGAGGGCGAGGTGAACGATGGGCTGGCCGACGACGCGGTGATCAAGGGAGTGCCAATCGCAGTGCCGGTAAGCGTGTCCGAGGCCGTGCCCGACACCGCCGTTACCGAGGTGAGGCCGGACACGGTGCCGGTCCCACCCGACTGCACGAACGTAATGGCGCCCACGAATGAGGTAATGGTGTTGTTGTATTCATCCGCAACGGAGGCGGTGAGGACACACGATGCCTGCCAGTTGATGGCCGACGAGCAGCCCGTCAGCAGGACCTGGGAAGCCGGTCCGGGGGCCGTTGGCGTAAAGGAGGTACTGGTGGCGGGGATCAGCGACCCGGCGATGGCCTGCAGGGTGTAGACACCGATGGTCGAGCCGGCGAACGTACAGTTCTGCACATTGACGACGCCGGCGGTGGCGGTCAAATTGGTACAGCCCGCGAGGGTGCCGCCCGAGGACGTCAGCGTGATCGTGTCAACGGAGGTGGTCTCGACGTTGCCGCCCGAGTCCTCGACCTTGACCACCGGCTGAACAGTGAGGGGATTCTGCGAAGCGCCAGCAATCGGCTGGGTGGTGAAGACCAGTTGCGTCTCGGCACCCGCACCCGTGGTGGAGAAGGTTGAGCTCACGGCGCTCGTGAGCCCATTCGACGCGGCGGTCATTGTGTAGTTGGTACCGACAAGACCGGCGAAGAGGCAGCTGGCGACATTCACGACACCCGTGGTGGTCCCGAGCCCCGCGCACTGCGACAGGATCCCACCGGACGTCGTGAGGGTTACCGACGCACCCTGAGACGTGACGACGTTGCCGTTCGAGTCTTCGACCTGCAGTACCGGTTGCGTCGTGAGCGACGTGCCGGAGTTGCCGGCCACCGGCTGCGCGGTGAAGGCCAGCTTGGTGGCGACCCCCGTGACGTTGAAGGGCGCGCTCGTGGCAGTAAGTGCCGCACTCGCGGCGGTGAGGGTAACGCCGTTCGCGTAGGCGCCGTTGTGGCACCCGGCGAAGGCGGCGACGCCGCTGGAGGGGGCCACTGAATTACTGGTGCACGTGACGACATTGCCGGTGCTGGCGGTGACGGTTACCGACGTTGCGTAGGTCGTCGCGACGTTGCCGGCCGAGTCCTCGGCGGTGACCACCGGCTGCGTGGTGAAAGGCGTCGTCGCGGTGGTGGCGGCGACGCCGGAAGGCTGGGTCGTGAAGAGGATCTGGGTGGCCTGGCCTGGGCCCGACGGGGTGATGGAGTTGCTCGAGCCCGGCACCAATCCGGCGGAAGTGGCGTTGAGCGTGTAAAAAGTGCCGACCAANNCGGCGCGGCGCCGACGACGAAGCTCGTGCTGACCGCATTAGGAAGATTCGCGTCTGAGGCGGTCAGCGTGTACGTGCCGGCCGTCGTGACGGCGCAACCTTGGAACGTGACTACACCATTGTTCTCGGAACCGGAACACCCGACGATGGTGCCGGCATTGTTGGTGACCGAGAGCACGACGGGGGAGAGGTCGTTGGAGACCGGGATGCCGTTCGCGTCCTCGATGGTGACCTGGGGCTGGGGAGAGAGGGCGATGCCGCCCGAACTGCCACCGGGCTCCACGGTGAACGCGAGGCTCGCGGCGGCGCCAGACACGACGGCTGACGGGGCCATGGGGTAGGTGACGTCGAAGGTATTGGAGTAGCTAACGGGACCCGAACCGGACGCGGTCCGGGTTACCGTAACCGTGATTTGCTGGGGCTGACTCTTCACGCAGCTCGCCGTGAAGGCCGTACCGTTCCAGTACTGGACGGACGATATGGCAGCGGTGTAGCTACCCGTGTTCGGCGCGGCGACGGTGAGGGGCACGGCCGACTGGTAGTACGCGACCGCGTTTGCGGGGCAGGTCGTGAACAGCGCGGGCTGCTGTTGGATCTCGGTGATGGCCTGCTGGCTAGCGGCTATGACGATCGTATCAAAGGTCGCGAGCCTGCGATGCTCGGCGGAGGCAGTTATGGTCGTCGCGAATCCAGTCGTCAGCGCGACGCAGGCGAGGCTCATCACGATGAGGGTCATCAGCACTTCGATCAGGGTGTTGCCCTCTTCGCCGTGAACGGCCGACTCGTCGCCGCGACGAAGCCACGGTAAAGAGCCTCGACGTGTCGCCGGAGCGGGCGTACCGATGGGTTGGGACTTCGCGGTCACGACAGCAGCAATCCGAACGACATGCCTTGCAAGCCCGCTCCGTGCATCGTGGTCGTCAAGTACGACGGCGTAGTCGCCCACACCATGCTGGAGCCGGTACGGGGCACGTTGGCCTGCCAGGTGGACTGGCACTCGACCGTCGTCGAGCCGATGCCGGTGAGGTCGGTGCCACCCGGGCCCGGGTTGCCCTGGGAATCGGGCATGTTGCACGCGTCGCCCACGTTCGAGCTTGCCGTGTTGGGCAGGAGGTTGAGCACTTGGTCGGAGTTGTAGGTGATTGATTCTCCGGGGTCCGTCGTCTCGGCGTCGGCGCCGACGGCCTCCCAGCCGGTCGCGGGCACACCCTGGGGATTGTCGATGACGATCTTGGAGATGGTGATCGTCGTGTTCGAGCCCGAATTGTACTGATAGAGCGCGGGGTCGCCGTTGACGCCGATGTAGAACGGCACGCCGCCGATGCTGTTACCGAGGAATGCGTCGGCGTAGGTGGGGAAGGCGACCGCCTTGACCGGGTCACCCGTAATGCCCAGGCAGAAGTACAAGGTGAAATTGCCGGGCAGGGCCACGGACATCTCGAGGCAGCCGCTCGTCGCGTCGAGCATGTTCTGGGAGTTGTTGAGCAGTGCGAAGTTCACGAAGCAGAGGGTGGCCGAGTAGGTGCCGGTGTTAGGCGTCGCGAAGTTGCAGTTCGTGGTGGTCGTCGTGATGATCGGCGCGCCGTTCGACTGCAGCGCCGCACTCTGGGCCGGTACGGCGAGCAAGCTGTACTGATACTGCGAGCGCGGCTCGGTGACTACGAGCTTCACTGAGAGGACGTCTTGCGCGCTGACCCACTGACTGACGGTGGCGCACGTAAGGGCGTTGGCCGTGCACGTCACCGCTGGCGCCAACTGACTCGAGGTGATGTCATACGAGAGGGTCGTGGTGGAGATCGGGGTGAGTGATCCGTTTTGGCACGCCTGACGCACGAGCGTGGCCGTCGGGGGCGCTCCGTTGACGCCCGGGACCGGACGGGTCACGTACGAGATGACGTTGTTGAAGGTGCCGTTGCTCTGGAGGTTCGACTCGAGCCCCAGCAGCTGCGTGCCAGTGCCGCATTCGGGCGAACTCTGCGTCTGCGTCGTGACGTACTTCGCACTTTGTACGTCGTTCTGAAAGCTCGCGGCCACGACCTGCGCGTCACCCGAGTCCGTGACCCGATTCGACACTGACGACTGGAGTTTAAAGGAGGCCATGAGGGCAGCGGAAAGAGCACCGATGATGATCGGCGTCACGACGCATACGATGAGCAACTCAATGAGGGTGAACCCGCCCTCGCGGCTCGTGGGTTCAGTCTCGGGACGGCGGGCAAGGAGGTGACGGCGCTGCTTGTTCATGGCGTTCGTTCGCATTACCCTTCCTCTTTGCGTGACACAATGCGCTGGCCCATATTTCGGGGCGCAGGGTCCCTTTAATTGCTCATCGAAAGTCTTGGGTACGCCAGCGGAAACGTACTCGCGTGGCGCCAAGAATAATATTGGCGGCCCTTTTTTATAACTACGGACGCACATATTTGGCGTGCAATGGATAATCCGCCACGGCTTATGCCGTTGGTCGCGCGGCTAGCACCGCGCGACGATTTTTGGCTGCGCGGCCAACACCGTGAGAAGATTTTTGGTCGCGCGGCCCACACCGCGTCATGTTCTAGTCGCACGGCCCGCACCGCGCCAAGATTTATCTGCGTCGGCCGCGCGCCAACCGTGAAAGGACTTTGGCACGGTGGCTGAAGTACCGTAATCTCACGGTGGCCGTGCGGGAAGGACAACGATGAATGATCATTCCTCCGGGAGTCTTCGGCACGGTCCAACCGACTTTGACGAGCTCAACGTCGTTCTCGCCGAACTCGTCGCGGTGGCCCAACGGGTGCTGGCCGACAATTTAATTGGCGTCTACCTCCAGGGCTCCTTTGCCCTGGGTGCCGGCGATATGGCGAGTGATTGCGATTTCATCGTTGTCACGTCCGTGCCCTTGACGCTCGAGCAGGAAGGAAAAGTTCGGGCCTTCCACGACGAACTACCAACGCGAGAGAGATTCTGGAACCGCCGCCTCGAAGGTTCGTACGCGCCCGCAACTGAACTGAAGTCGCTCGCCGCGCTCGGGTGCGACTGGCTCTACATTGATCATGGTTGGCGCGAGATGCAGTGGAGCGAGCACTGCAACTCTGGCGTTATGCGGTGGATTCTGCGCGAGCACGGCGTGACTCTTGTTGGTCCGCCCGTCGGTCAGTTGGTGGACTCTCTACCGCGAGGGGTTTTGCGTGAGGACATGCGTCGCGAGATTCCGACATTCATCTCGGATCTGCTCGGTTGGATTTCCTTCGACATTGCGTGGGCTCAGCGTTACGCGGTCGAATCACTATGTCGCATGTGGTTCACCTTCGAGACGGAACAGGTCACCTCCAAGTCGGCCTCAATCATGTGGGCCATTGCCCACCTCGACGACCGCTGGCATCCCCTACTCAAGAATGCACTTGATGATCGTCTGCTCGGCTTCGATCGCGCGCAAGTGCCCGCTGCACCTTGGGTAGAAGAGACATTCGAGTTTGCCGAGTTGGTGACGAAGATGGTCAGGTAGTCTCGGCGGTTCTAGTTACTTGAAAGCGTCACGCTGTGAATGGACTTAACCACTTCGTGTTCCACGATGGTTGTGGTGCTCGTCGGACCCTGTTGATTAGAGGTCATGCTGAGCAGCGACCCGTTGGTCGCATCAATGATGATTGACTCGACGTAGTGCACGCGTCCGCAGTTGCCGAGGCAGCCAGGGGGTCGTGTGACCGCGTGGGAGAACCCGAGTCCGTGGCGCCCCAGAGAATCCACTCGTGGGCCGAGCGCGGTGACGCCCTTTAATTGAGCGAGGTCTATGAGGATGGCACTACGCAGGGCTGGCGATGGAGGTGCGGCGCCAAAGTAGATATTGACGAGGCCGAGGAAGGTCTCGGCGTCCGACGGGTGGTTCGCCTCTCTGATGGCGGCCAACAATGTCGCGGGTGTCATATGAGAAGGCGCCTTCACGCCGAACCCGAGTTGTTCGTAGCGGCCACAGCCTCGCTGGGAGAGGTCAGAGTTCCTGGCGCCGATTGAAGGTTTGCCCACACTTTTCCATACCTTCTCACCGTCACCAAAAAACTTGACCGGACCGACTGTCTGCTTAAAGCGGCAGTTGTGAGTCGAGCCGCCTTTCAGAATTTGGACCCAGGTCTGTGACGTGACGCTCTGGGTGGCGTGGATCCACTTGCCGTGCACCTTTCGACTCATGTTGTTGGCTGAATCGTACGTCTTGAGGTAGTCGTACTGATTGGCCAGCGCCGGAGTGCTGCGTTGGGACCGAGCGGCGCTGGCGATTTTGTTCAGTTGTGCCGCCGCCGCGTTGGGCGACGAGACACGCGGCCACGTGCCAGTTGCGACGAGAGCAATGGCCACCGCGACCGCAGCGATCCCAGAAACGCCGATCGTCCATCGAAGTCCCCTATGGGCCACGACGCCCGAGCGAAACTGCGTCCACGCCGCGTCCGCTGGCGTGTTGGTGCGAACTGTGACGGGATTGGCGGCCTCAAGTTCACGAGCAGCGGTCTCTACGTTCATGGCATGACTTCCTTGATAGTGGCGGGGTCCGTGGGAATTGGTATCTGTGCATCGGCAATCTCGACGATCGTCGCCGGCGCGATCTGTTGCGAAAGACGCTGGAGAGCGCGGTGGTGGCGAACGTTCACCGCGTTGGTAGTGAGGTCAAGCACTTCGGCGGCCTCGCTGCGAGTCAGGCCCTCCCAATGAATGAGCCGCAGTATCTCTTGGTCGAAGCCGGAGAGCCGCTGCATTGCTGAGATGACCTGCGATCCGTCGAACTCGTCCGTACCACCACGCGTCGGCGCGTCGCCCACGAGCTCCAGGGTGACGTTGCCAGCGAATCGGCGCAAAGTGCGACGATGGTTCGCCACTTCGTAACTGGCAATGCGGAACAACCAGGGCAGCGAAGGGCTTTCGACAACTGCGAACTTCTTCCAGGCGACCACGAAGCTCGCGGCGACGACGTCGTCCACCCCTGCGCTCGGGACCCTTCGAGCGACGTACAACGAGAGGCGCTCGTAGTGGGCCCGAAAGAACACCTCGAACTGTGCGAGCAGTATCTGATCCGCCGAGCGGTGCGAACGTGCCATCACTCCCTATACGTAGTCGTAGGCCCCGATGCTTACAGGCAAACCGAGATTCGGGCGGCGTGTCCCTTTGGCCGCTCGATCGAATATCGAATGACTGTGGCGCGCAGGAAGGATGTGCAAGTAAAGACTTGCGTAATGGTGCAGAATGCGCTAGTTTCCACTTGCGTATAAATATCGCGAAAATGGAGGATGAACTGATGAACACGGACCGTATTGAACGCGAAGTCTCGATCGAAGCACCGATTGAGCGAGTGTGGGAGGCGCTGACCAAAGCGGAATCCATCGGGATGTGGTTCGGTGACGGCGCCGCGGCGACCATCGACCTTCGCGTGGGCGGGGTCATGGTCATCAACCACGGCGAACACGGAACCTACCCGACCCTCATTGTCGCGGTTGATCCGCCCCGTGCCTTCTCGTATCGATGGGCTGGGGGGTATCCCGGCGACCTCGCCACTGAGGAGAACTCCACGCTCGTGGAGTTCACGCTCAGGTCTACGCCCGACGGCACCGTCCTGCACCTCGTAGAAAGCGGATTCGATGCGTTGACCTTACCTACTGATCGCGTCGCGACCGGCGGATTCGAAAGTCATTCGAAGGGCTGGACGGGTGTTATCGCGAAGTTCGCCCAGTACGTCATGGGCACTGACGAAACACCGTTGGTTTCCTCGTCGTGAGTGTCGCCGAGGTGCTGACGGCGCTCGCCGATCCGACGCGGCGGGATCTACTGGAGTTGCTCTCCGTGCACGGAGAAGCAACCGCCACGGTCCTCGCCGATGACCTGCCGATCAGCCGTCAGGCGGTGGCCCAGCACCTCGCTGTGCTCGACGAGGTGGGATTGGTGATGGGCCACCGCCAAGGTCGTGAGCACCGCTTCGTCGTCTGCCCGGAACCCCTCGACGAAACGGCTCGATGGATGGCTCAGCTCTCCCAACAGTGGGACCGGCGCTTGCGTGCAATTCAGCGAATCGCCGAGGCCGCGCACCGGGTGTCGCCGAAGTAGATCGTCTGTCTGGTTTCGCATCGGTCGGTCGCCACGAGAATCTCCACCCAACGCCGAGCCCCGGGGCGGCTCTAGTCGGCGCTGGCCGCGAAGTAGGGCCGCGGTACTCCCGTGGCGACGTAGTTCGCTAGGTGGTGCAGGACCATGGCCCAGGTCTGCGCGGTGCCGCCGAGGTCGTTTTCCCCGATTTCTTCGCCGAAGCCGTAGTGGCGGAAGATGACGGTGGTGCAGTTTTCGTGGTCGTCATTGGGCTGAAGTTCCCACTCCCACGTGGAGCCGACCCAATTGGGAAAGCCCGACTGCACTTGCATCCGCACCATTCGGTCCTCCTCGTTGTGCACGCTTACGGTGAGGTCTACCGGTGCCTCCTCAAAACCAAATCGGGCGTGGTCGTTTGCCACTTCGCAGTCCGACGTCCAAAAGGCCCGCTGGCCATCGGTGGTCGAAAGAATTTCGAAGACTCGCGCCGGTGCGGCGTCAACGTTGGTGGCCAGGATGATGGAGTGGCTCATGTAATCTCCTCGCGAGAAAGCGGTGGTCGGACGTCAGCGTTCGTTGGCGAATCGTACACAGCGCGACCAAGGGGTCACTGGCCGAACGTGGCGGCCCGATTCAGTTCAGGCCGGCGGGTCTTGGCCCGGCGCGAAGTGACCCATGTCGGCGCCCATTTTTCTGCCGATGTTCGATATGTGCAGATGGATCTCTTCTAAGAGGTCCGTGTTCTTCTTCATCCGGTTCGTGAGCGCGGTGTTCTCTTCGATCAGGGTCTTGATGTCGTCGGTGTTATTCGCGGTGTGCAGCGCCACTTCGGAGGAGATGGCGTCGGCCCGCTTGGCCGCTATCAGCAAGGTGGCGCCTTGGATGCCGGCCAGCATCGAGAGAAAGAGGTTCAGCAGGATATAGGGGTAGGGGTCGAAGGCCTTGTGATTGAGGATGTGCTGGATCAACAGGGTATTGACCAGCGCCCAGGCGATCATGACCGCGAAGAACCCGAATACGAAGGGCCATGATCCCATCATGTTGCGCATCTTGTCGGCGGACCGCTCGCCAAATGAGAGTTCGTCGCCCGATCGTACGCCGGGGTGCTTGTGCCAATGGCTGGTCCACGCGGTTTCGTGCATGCGGGTAATTTTCGCACAGGTGAACTCTCAGCCGGCGGACTGATGGGGCCAACAACTC
>PLXU01000141.1 GCA_003151555.1 Acidimicrobiaceae bacterium
TACCAGACCGAGAAGCTGCTCAAGGACCAGGCCGAGTCGTTCCAAGGCACCGAGCGTGACGACGTGCAAGGAGCGCTCAACTCGTTGAAGGAAGCCCTCAACGCAGCGGACATCGATGAGATCAAGAACGCCACCGACAAGCTGCTCACCGCGAGTCAGGGATTCAGCCAGCGACTGTACGAAGAGGCCGCCAAGGCGAACGCCGACACGGGCAGTAGCGCCCCGCAAGGCAACGACGATGACATCGTCGACGCCGAGATCGTTGACTAAGTGAGTGACGACGTGGTCGAGAACGACACCGTGTCGGCGTTGGACGCCGACACGGATGTCCAGGGCGAGCTCAGTGACGTCGAGCGCGAGCGCAACGAGTATTTGGACACGCTCCAGCGCCTGCAGGCGGAGTTCGAGAACTACCGCAAGCGGGTCGCCAAGTCGTCCGAGGACGCGGCGGTACGCGCGGCCGGCAACATCGTGGTAACCCTGTTGCCCGTGCTCGACGCCTTCGACCTGGCGCAGGCCCATTTCGAGGACTCCATCTCCGATGAGGCCGCGGCGCTCACCCAGTCGCGCAGCCTCCTGCTCGAGACCCTGCGCAAGGACGGTCTCGAGCGAATCGACGCAGTGGGCGTGGCCTTTGATCCCCAGGTGCACGACGCCGTTGCCCACGTGCAAGGTGACGGTGAGCAGATCATCGACGAAGTGCTGCGGGCCGGTTACCTCTGGAAGGGCGCCGTGCTGCGACCCGCCATGGTGCGAGTGAAAGGCTAAGGGCTCAATGGCCGAACGCGAGTGGTTCGACAAGGACTACTACAAGGTTCTAGGACTCTCCACGGGCGCGACCGCGAAGGAAATAACGCGCGCCTATCGCAAGCTCGCCAAGGCCCATCACCCCGACACCAATCCCGGCTCCGAGGAGAAGTTCAAGGAAGTTTCCGGAGCCTACGACGTGCTCGGTGACGCCGCTAAGCGCAAGGAGTACGACGAGGTGCGCCGTCTTGGCCCGGCCGCCGCCGGATTCGGCACGCCGGCCGGTCAGAGCGGCGGCTTCAATTTCTCCGGCGGTGACATGGGCGACCTGGGCGACCTATTCGGCGGACTCTTCGGCGGCGGTCGCCGCAACCGTGCCCAGCGCGGCGCCGATCTCGAGACGGCCCTGCACCTGGGCTTTCGTGACGCCGTGGTCGGCGTCACGACCACGGTCAGCCTGCCGAGCAACGACGCCTGTCACACCTGTCACGGTTCCGGCGCGGCGCCGGGCACGGGGTTCGTCACCTGCGAGCGCTGCCAGGGCAAGGGCACCATCAACGACGATCAGGGGCCGTTCGCGATGTCGAGCATCTGCCCGGTCTGCCAGGGACGCGGCGGCCGGATCGAGACGCCCTGTCACACCTGTCACGGCACCGGCCGCGAACCCTCCTCACGCAAGGTCAACGTGCGCATTCCGGCCGGCGTCATCGACGGCCAGCGGATCCGGATCAAGGCAAAAGGAAGCCCCGGCAGTCACGGGGCGCCCGCCGGTGACCTCTTCGTCGACGTGCACGTGAGTCCCGACGCCCGCTTCGGTCGTCGCGGTCGCCACGTGACCACCACCGCGCACGTGGCGGTGACCCAGGCAATCTTGGGTACGACGGTGGAGGTCGCGACGCTCGACGGGCCGGTAACGCTCAAGGTACCCGCCGGAACCCAGTCGGGCACCACCATGCGGGTGCGCGGGCGCGGCGTGCCGGCGGCCGGCAAGAACGCGGCGGGCGATCTGCTCGTCACCATCGACGTGACGATTCCCAAGAAACTGAACAAGGAACAGCGCACGGCGGTCGAACGACTGGCCAGCACGCTCAATGAAGAGGTCCCTAAGTGACCGAGCACCAACACCATCACGCGGTCTACGTAATATCGGTCTTCGCCGAGATCGCCGGCGTGCATCCCCAGACCCTGCGCAACTACGAACGCAGCGGCCTGCTGAATCCTCTGCGCACCAGCGGGGGATCTCGTCGCTTCTCCGACGCCGACCTGGTGGCGCTGCGCAGAATTCAAGAACTGACCAACGCGGGCGTCAATCTCGAGGGCGTCAAACGGATCATGGCGCTCGAGGTCGAACTCGCGACCAGGGAAGAAAAGATGGCCGACATTACCAACGAGGCGAAGTCGAGCATCCAAGAGACCCACCGCCTCTATCGCCGTGACCTGGTGCCGGTGCAGAACACGATTGAGGTATTCATCGACGCCCGTCGCCTCCGGCGTTAGTTTCTCGTCGCGTCACGCGGCGCTCGGGCCCTACGAGCAGCTCGGCCGACGTGACTGCCCAGGCGCCGCGAGTGACCAGAGGGCATTTTTCCTACGGTAGGCTTTACGCGTAACGAGGCCATCTCGAGGGAGTCCAGTGCCCGCAACCGTCGTAGTCGGAACCCAGTGGGGTGACGAAGGCAAAGGTAAATTGACCGACCTCCTGGCCCGTGACATGGACGTGGTCGTTCGCTACCAGGGTGGTCACAACGCCGGACACCGAATTGTCGTTGACGGTGAGGCCTTCGCCCTCCAGCTCGTTCCCTCGGGGGTCCTGTACCCGCACATCACGCCGGTCATTGGCAACGGCGTGGTCGTTGACCCCGCGGTGCTTTTGGCGGAGCTCGACACGTTGCGGGCCAAGAACATCGACGTCTCGCGACTCGTGGTGTCGGGTAACGCGCACCTGATCATGCCCTATCACCAGGAACTGGACCGTCTGACGGAACGATTCCTGGGCAAGAACGCTCTGGGCACCACGAAACGCGGCATCGGACCGGCCTACGCCGACAAGTCGTCGCGGGTGGGCCTGCGCGTGCAGGACCTGCTCGACGCGAAGATCTTCCGCGAGAAGCTCGACGTCGTCTTGC
>PLXU01000161.1 GCA_003151555.1 Acidimicrobiaceae bacterium
TCGCCCGCACCTTGGGGGCGCCCGTCAAGGTGCCCGCCGGAAAGAGCGCGTCGAAGGCGTCGAAGGCGTCGAGGCCCTCGTTGAGCTGACCTTCGACGTGGGAGACCAAGTGCATGAGGTGTGAGTAGCGCTCGATGTGGGCGAGTCGATCGACGCGCACCGTCCCCGGGGTCGCGACGCGACCCACGTCGTTGCGTCCGAGGTCCACGAGCATGACGTGCTCGGCGATCTCCTTCTCGTCGTGTAGCAGTTCGTACTCGAGTTCGAGGTCTTCCGCCTCGTTGACGCCGCGAGCTCGCGTACCCGCGATGGGTCGGTAACTGACCAGTCCGTCGTGCACGCGCATCAACATCTCGGGCGACGCACCGACGATCTGGATCTCTCCCGAATCGAGAAGGTACATGTAGGGAGAGGGATTGAGTGAACGCAGTACTCGATAGAGCGTGAGCGGATCGACCGACGTGGGGCGACGGAACTGTTGACTGGGCACCACCTGAAAGACGTCGCCCGCGTAGATGTACCGCTTGGCCCGCTCGACCACTTCTTCGTAGTGGGTCTGAGAGAAATTTGACAGGCCGGCGGCGATGGAGCGGATGTCGATCGATGAGCGAGCAGCCGGGGCCGTCGCCACCAGTCGCTCGGTGGTCGCATCGGTGGGCGGCGCCGGCGAGATCAAGATGTCGATGACGTCGCGCAACTGGCTCGACGCATCGGTGAAGACCTGGACCGGATCGTCACCGGGCTGCACCACGGCGTTGACGACCACGGTGGTGGAGTGGCGCAGGTGGTCACAGATCAAGACGGCGCCCGGAAAGGAGAAGTCGACGTCGGGCCACATGTTCTCTACCGGCTGGCGGGGAAGCCGCTCCAGACGGCGCACGTAGTCGTACGTGACAAAGCCCACGGCCCCGCCGAAGAAGTCCGGCAGTTCGGCGGGGACAAACGTGCGGTAGCGACCGAGCAGCTCGCGCAACACCTGCAGGGGTCCCTCACCCGCAGCCGCGGAACTCTCCACGCCCTCGACGACGGTCGCCAGTCCATCGGTCGTCACTCGCCACTTTCGATCGAGCCCGATGAAGGAGTATCGGCCGGTCTCGTCGCCGAGCGCCGCGCTCTCGAGCAGGAAGATGGCTCGACCATCGCTGAAGCGTTGGTAGAGCGAGACCGGTGTCTCGCGGTCCAGCTGCAGCGTTTCGTACAGCGGCACGACGTTGTAGCGCGTCTTGGTGAGTCGCAGGAATTCGTCCAGGTCGATGTCGGCCATTGGCCAAGGCTAGTAAGTGGGGCAAATGGCCGTAGAATTCGTCGATGACGTCGAGCCCCTCGATCCTGGTGATTGACAACTACGACTCCTTCGTCTACAACCTGGTGCAGTACCTCGCAGAACTCGGCGCGAGCGTGCGAGTCAAGCGCAACGACGAAGTGGACAGCGACGATCTCGCCGACATGAAACTCGACGGCGTGCTCATCTCACCCGGCCCCGGCTATCCCAGCGGCGCCGGCAACTGCATCGAGATCGTGCGGTACTGCTTAGCCCACTCCCTGCCGATGCTCGGGGTGTGCCTGGGCCACCAGGCGCTCGGCGAGGCCTTCGGGGCCCAGATTGTCCCGGCCCCGGAATTGGTGCACGGCCGTTCCAGCCTGGTCGAGCATTCCAACGTGGGTGTCTTCGTCGGCGCCCCCTCGCCGTTGGTGGCCGGCCGCTATCACTCCTTGGTCATTTCGTCCGAGTCGCTACCCGACCTGTTCGAAGTGACGGCCCGCAGTGGTGACCTCATCATGGGCATCCGCCATCGCGAGGCCCCGCTCGAGGGCGTGCAGTTCCACCCTGAATCGGTCTTGACCCAGGATGGCTACCTGCTGCTGGCCAACTGGCTCACCACGTGCGGGTCGACGGTGGCGCTCGGGTTGGCCACGTCGCTCAACGAACGCAGCCGCGAACTTCGCCAGTCGCTGCCCGCGCCGGCGCTCGCGCACTAGTCGAAGTTTCTCCCCACGCCGTAACGTGTTTCGACGATGAGATCATTGGCGAGCTCAACGCGGTAGGCGGCCGGACCGGTCTCGGGATCACACGCGAAGTCGGCCACGACGGTGGTGGCATCAGTACCTTCGTACCAGATGCCTACGCAGTTGTCGGTCGCGTACGCCAGCGCGGGCAGCACGTGCAACTCCATCAGTTCGTGCATAAGTGGGCGCCGCTGGGCTTCGACGTCGTAGTGCACGCCGTTGGCGTAGGGCAGCAACGCGAGCCCATTGGTGATGGGTCGTAGCGTCGGACCAAAGGAGTCGGTGGTGCCGCCCACGTGCCAGCAGACACTGCCGGCCGAGACGCCGCCCAGAATGACGCCTCTCTCCCAGGCCTCGCGCATTGCGTGGTCCACCCCGTGCAGGCGCCACAGCACCAGCAGGTTGGCGACGGACCCGCCCCCCACCCACACGAAGTCACTGTCACAGAGCCGTTCTTCGGGGTCCGCCGACGGTTGGGGAAAGAGCCTCAGTTCGGTGACGTCGCAACCGGCGTGATTGAACGCTTCGTACGCCACCGCGTAGCGCCGATCCTCGTCGCCGCCGGCGGTGTCCANNCGCCGAGGCGCGCGGATTGTTGCACGGGACCGTCGATGAATCCTCCGGACGTGGCCAGAATCCGTCGGGTGTGCACTCATCCGTTCTAGTGCCCCGGGGGACTCGCCCCTATCGCTCGGGCCCCGCGTAGAATTCCTGTCAAGGAGAACTACGGCCTGGGCGAACGAGGGGACGGCGTGTCAACTATTAGCGCAACCATCGACGATCTGCTCGACGCTTTGCTCGCGGATTTTCCACCGGCCACGTCCAGTCCACTGGAGTTCCTCGGTGCCCAGTTCGACCGCGGTCTCGCCTGGACCCACTTCCCACTGGGCGAGGGCGGCCTCGGTCTAAGTCCGGCCGATCACCAGCACGTGTTGGCGCGCCTGGCCCAGGTTCACGCTCCCTCCGCCTTCGTGCGCAACGTCATTGGCTACGGCATGGTGGCGCCCACCCTGGTGGCGCACGGCACGAGTGTCCAGAAGCAACGGTTCCTTCGCCCGCTCTTCACCGGCGAGGAGATTTGGTGCCAGCTCTTCTCCGAACCCGGCGCCGGTTCGGACTTCGCGGCCCTGGCGACTAGCGCGCAACGTGACGGTGACGAGTGGGTTGTCTCGGGACAGAAAGTCTGGACGACGTTGGCCCACGAGTCGTCCTACGGACTCATCGTCGCGCGCACCAACCCCGACGTCACCAAGCACAAGGGGTTGACGGCCTTCCTCGTCGACATGCACGCGCCCGGCGTGGACGTGCGCCCGCTCTACCAGGCGACCGGCGAGGCGGAGTTCAACGAGTGCTTCTTTCACGAGGTTCGCATTCCCGATCACCTGCGTCTGGGCGGTGTCGGCGAGGGATGGCCCGTCTCGATCACGACGCTGATGAACGAACGGGTCTCTATCGGGGGCAGCGTGCCACCGCGGGGTTCCGGGCTCATTGGCGAGGCGCTGAAGATCTGGCAGCGGCGCTGGGCGCAGCGAAACGACGCCCACACGATGGCCGTGCGCAGTGAACTGCTCCAGTCGTGGGTGCGCAACGAGGTGGCCCGACTCACCAACTGGCGCGCGAGCGACCTGCGCAAGGCCGGCACCCCGGGCCCGGAGGGCTCGGTCGCCAAGCTGGCCTTCGCCGAGGAGAACCAGCGCACCAGTGAGCTCTGCGTGGACTTAATGGGCGCCGAAGGCATGCTCTACGCGTCGACGTATCCCCAGGTCCGGCCCAAGGAGTCGGCCATGGCCAGCGGCGACATGCGCAAGGCCTTCATCCGCATGCGGGCCAACTCGATCGAGGGCGGCACCAGCGAAGTCATGCGCAACATCATTGGCGAGCGCGTGTTGGGACTGCCCGGCGAACCGCGCAGCGACAAGGACGTGGCCTGGAAGGACGTGCCGCGCAGCTAGTGGGTCGCGATCAATTCAGCGCCAGCAGCGGTGTGGATCAGTCGAAGATCGGGGCTTCGGTGCGCGAGCGTTTTAATTCGTAAAAACCCGGCGTCGCGGTGACGGCCAGCACGCCGTCGTACAAGCGTCCCGCCGCCTCGCCCTTGGGCGCGGGGGTCACCACCGGCCCGAAGATCGCGACGTCGCCAAAGTGAATGACCGGGGTACCCACTTCGTAGCCCACCGGGTCCATCCCCTGGTGGTGGCTCTTGCGCAGCGCCTCGTCGAAGGACGTGTCGTGGGCCGCCTCAGCCAGGTCGGCGTCGAGTCCGGTGTCAGCTAGCGAGTTCGACAAGAGGGCGTCGAGGTCCTTTTCGCCGCCCACGTGGTAGCGACGTCCCATGGCCGAGTAGAGCGGCTCGACGACCTTGTCGCCGTAGCGCTCCTGGGCCGCGATCAAGACGCGCACGGGCCCCCAGGTTTTTTCGAGCGAGGTCGCGTACTCTTCGGAGAGATCGCGCCCCTCGTTGAGTACCGCCAGGCTCATCACGTGAAAGCGCACGTCGAGGTCACGCACTGTGGCCGCCTCGAGCAACCAGCGTGACGTTATCCAGGCCCAAGGGCAGGCCGGGTCAACCCAGAGGTCTACTTGTTGGGACACGATCAGCTCTCTTCCTGGTTGGCGAAGGCACCTAAGACTGTAACGACGGCGTTGGTCACGCCGACCGCCATGTTCAGATCCAACATTTCGTCGATGGCGTGGGCGTTGGACAGCGGACCCAGCACGCCGGTCGCCACGAACTGCACGTGGGGGTAGCGCCGTCCGAGAAACGCGAGGAAGGGGATCGTGCCGCCTTCGCCGGTGAAGCCTGGCGCATGCGCGAAGGCATCGTTCGACGCGGCGTCGAGCGCGGTGGTGAGCCAAGGCTCCAGCGGCGGGGTGAGCCAGCCGTCGGCGGCGATGACGTCGACGCTCACCTCGGCCGACGACGGTACGTCGCGGGTGAGGGCCGAGCGCACGGCCTCGCCGGCCCGAATGGCGTCAACGGTGGGCGGCAGGCGAAAGGAGAGCACCGCCGTGGTCGAGGGACGCAGCACGTTGCCGGCGATCGCTGGCTCCGGGATGCCGCCCATGCCGACGATGGACAACGTGGAAAACCAGGTGCGGCGAAGGATTCGGTCCTGGGCGGACGAGCCCATGAGTTCGAGACCCGGCAGCGTGGGCAACTCCTCGGCGATGATGTCGCCGAACTCATGCGCCAGGGAGTTGGCGTCGTCGACGTAGACGTCGGGGATCTCGCAGTTCAGTTCTTCGAGCAACACGGCGCCGGTGTGGGCGTCCTCGACGCGGTCGAGCAGTTGGCGAAGGATGCGAAAGGAGGAGGGCACCACGCCGCTGGCCGAACCGCTGTGCTGGCCCTGGGTGAGCACCTTGACCGTGAGCTGCACGTGCAACATGCCGCGCAGTGACGTGGTCACCCACAGGCGGTCGTAGGTGAGGGCGCCCGAATCGAGACATATCATCAGCGCGACGTCGCCCAGGTGCTCGGCCAGCTCGTCGAGGTAGGCCTCTAGGTCGGGGCTGCCGCTCTCTTCGCTGGCTTCGATCAGGACCACGCAGCGACTGTGGGCAATGCCATTGGCCTCCATGGCCTCCAAGGCCAACAACGCGGCGAAGGCGGAGTAGCCGTCGTCGGCGACGCCGCGTGCGTAGACCCGGTCGCCTCGCCGCACGGGCGTGAACGGCTCGAGGCCGTCGGACCAGTCGCCCAACGGGGGCTGCTTGTCGAGGTGCCCGTACAAAACGGCGGTGGCGGTGCCCGCAGCGGTCGCCTCGACGGTGACGACCAGCACGGGAGTGCGGCCCTTAAGACGATGAACCGTCACGTCGACGTTGGCGAACGTACGCTCGCGCGCCCACGTGGCCAGCAGTTCGGTGGCGGCGTCGATGTAGCCGTGTTCGGCCCACTGCGCGTCGTAGTCCGGTGAGAGACAGGGGATGGCGGCGTAGGTCAAGAGCGTGTCGAGCGCGTCGCGTTCGAAGTCAATGAGGCTAAGTGCGGGCATCAATCGAGGCTAGTTGGCCGCTCGTTGAAAGTGCACGGCCTCCCAGCAGTACCACGCCACCGCCGAGCGCACGCCGACAAACTTTCCGCCGGCCCCGCGAAGTTCCTGTTCGCTGATGATCTCGTCGTTCTGGTGCAGCAGGCTCCAACCACTGCGCACTCCGAAGTCGCCGACCGGCCAGACGTCGGCGCGTGCGAGCGTGTTCATGAGGTACATCTGGCCGGTCCAGGGACCGATGCCGCGCACGGTGGTGACTTCGCGCAGGATGTCCGCGTCGCTCATGCGCCCGTGGTGGGCGAGGCGCACCTCTTGATCGCGCACCCGCTGGGCCAGGTCGACCATGGCCTGGGCCTTGGTGCGCGAGAGGCCGGCGCTGCGCAATTGGTCGACGCCGACGTTAAGTATCGCCGCGACGTTCACCGTCTCGCCGCAGAGTTCGTGGACCCGTCCGTGAATGGTACCGGCCGCCTTGGTGGTGAGCAACTGGAACGTGATCGAGCGAATGAGCGATCCGAAGCGCTCGTCGACGGGGCCGTTGCGCCGCCCCGGCGGCAGTCCGGCGAGGCGAATTATCGGTTCGAACTTCCGGTCGCGTCTGATGATGTAGGCGGCCGTTTCGGCGCGCGAAAGCGTGGGCGACATTGCTCCAGCCTGACAGAGTTCAGTCGATCGGAATATAGACGCCGTCGGGCACGTTGACCGTCGTCTTGACAACGTCGAGTAACAGCGCGTGGATGGCGCGCACCGGCGCCGCGGGGAAGCCGAAGCGTCGGCTAACGAGGATCACACGGCGCCGACGCAGGTTGTCGATGTGCACGGCCACGAACTTGTCGCGCAGGTGCGTAGACAGCATCGTGGCGGGCAGGATCGAAGGACCGTGGCCGTCGAAGGTCATCGAGGCGATCGTTCGCAGTCCGTCCACCTCAATCATGGGATGCAACTCCACCCCCTGTTCACGACAGGCCTCGTCGATCTCTCGGCGAATG
>PLXU01000202.1:0-532 GCA_003151555.1 Acidimicrobiaceae bacterium
GTGCGGCGTGAGTATCCATTGGCCGTTCGACAACGTCGTGGTCGGCACCAAAGAAAGGTCGAGTCCGTCGGCGTCCAGCACCACCGGCACCGCGACGTCGGCCAAACGCTCGCGCAGCCACGAGACGGCGTCGTATCCGAGACCGGGGCCCGCGACCACTGCGCGGCAACGTCGATCGACCGTCAGTTCAATCCCATGCACCACTTCGGGAGGAAAGCGAACGAAGCTCGATATGTCGCCGCGACTGGCCAGTCGAATCATGGAGGCGCCCGCCGCCAGAGCTCCGCGTACCACCAGCTCGGCGGCGCCGGGCATGAGCGGCGATCCCACGAAGGCCTCCACGGCGTGCACCCACTTGTGGTCATCCTGACCAATTTCGATCAACGAATCGAGATCACTGTCTTCGATGAGACCATCCTTGAACGTCTCGACGATGCCCAGCCCGGCGAAGCGCAGCTCGCCCACTAGGGCCGCCGCCGGTCCGGTGAGGTGGGCCAGTTTCAGCGCGCCGAGCGCGATCGTGACGTCGGCG
>PLXU01000202.1:555-2613 GCA_003151555.1 Acidimicrobiaceae bacterium
GTAGCCGTCGAGCGAGGTCGGCTGGGTCGCCACTTCAAATACGTCAACCCGGGCGCCGCGCGATTTCAGCCACCGCGCGGCCACTCGACCGTCCGCGCCGTTGAGCCCCGGACCGACGAGCACCGCGACGCGTTGTCCGTAGCACGAGCCAAGCATGGACTTGGCGGTGAGGGCCACCGCCGTGCCAGCGGCGCCCACCAAGGCATCGACGCCTCGCCGCTCGACCGCCGCGGCGTCGGCTTCGCGCATGTCGGCGGTGCTGAGAATCGGGATCACGTGCGGGCGCTCACCAAGGACGAGTGGGGCGAGTACTCGCACACACCCACTCGGGCCAGGCAGCGACGATCCTTACTGATCGCGCTGCTTGGAACGAGGTCGCAGGGCGAACCACCAGATCGAGAGAATCGTCACCAGGGCGCCCATCACTCCTAACGATGATTTGACGCCTTTATTCTTGGACTGTTCGCTCACGTATCCATCGTAACGAGCGAAACGCCGGGAGCTCAAGCTCCCGGCGTTTCATCGACTTTTGATACGACGAGGCCTTACTTGGACGCCTCGACGGCGATTTCCACCACGATCTTGTTGCCAACAACCAGGCTGCCGTTCTCGATCGCGCCGTCGAAGTTGATAGTGAAATCGCGACGGTCAATCTCGGCGCGGGCCTCGAAGCCGGCGACAATGACGCCCGGAGCCATGCCGGGGCCTTCGCCCAGGAACTCCAGGTCGAAGATGACGGACTTGGTGACGCCCTTGACGGTCNNCGAGGAAGTCCGCGCTCTTGAGGTGATTGTCACGCATCTCGTTATTGGTCGTGATGCTGGCGGCCTTGACACTGGCCTCGACCTTGGTGTCCTCTACGGTGTCGCCCACGGTGATGACCCCGGAAAAGTCAAGAAAGTTACCACGGACCTTGGAGGCAACGAGGTGACGAGCGATGAAGCTCACGCTGGAATGGACGACGTCGACGTTGTAGACGCCGGGAGCGGGAAGGTTGCTCATNNACTATTTGTCAAGCAACAATTGCAAGTATAAGAAAGTGTTAATATTTACTCATGGCTATCCGGACCAATGCCTGTCCTTCGAGTGACGAAAGGGTGAAACTCTTCGCCCTACTGCTCGAGACGAACGCCCGACTCTCGCGCAGTCTCGGGTCCGAGCTCGAGGAGGCCTGCGACCTTCCGCTCGCCTGGTTCGACGTGCTGCTGCAACTGCGCACGTCCCCCGACGGACGGCTCAAGATGAACCAGATCGCCGACGCCATCGTGCACTCCACCGGCGGCACCACTCGACTGATCGACCGATTGGAGGGGGCCGGCCTGGTTGAGCGCCAGCTCTGCCCCAACGACCGACGGGCCATTCACGTGGCCATCACTGAACGGGGCAACGCCAAACTCGACAGCGCCTTCGACGTGCACCTGGAGTACCTCAACAAAAACCTCACGGCCCGACTGAGCCCGAGCGAACGGGTCAGCCTGACCAAACTGCTCACCAAGTTAAACGCGCCGCGCTAGAGGCGCGTCACCCAAGCCCGCGCCGCGCGGCTGTCGTCGAGTTCCAGCGTCGTTCCTTCGCCGACACCCTCGCCCATGATGACCTCGCTGGCCAGCACCTCGCTGGCTAAGAGCGCGAAACCGTCGGCGAGGTCGTCGATCCCGGTCACGTGCAACACAATGCGATCGCTCACGTCGAAGCCCGAATTCTTGCGAAGGTCCTGGACCTGGCGAATGACGTCGCGCAGGTATCCGCGCCGGCGCAGACCCTCATNNGCGATCACTTCGCCGCCGTCGCGCGACACGGCAAAGCCCTCCTGGCCCTTCACCCTCAGTTCAATGTCGCTGGCGCCTAACTCAAAGACGCCGGTTGACAACGTGATCGAGATGTTGTTGCCTGCTTCGAGGGCCTGCGCGGCGGCCACCGAGTCCAGTTTGGCCAGCGCCGGTTTGAGTTCCTTGACGGCTTCGCCGAGCAGCGGCCCCACGGTGCGAAAGTTCGGCACCAGTTCGAAGCTGAGCACGTCGGACAGTTCGCTCCCGTACTCCAGCACGTCCACGTTCA
>PLXU01000106.1 GCA_003151555.1 Acidimicrobiaceae bacterium
AACACCCGCCTGCAGGTCGAGCACCCGGTGACCGAACTGGTCACGGGACTGGACCTCGTGGAATGGCAGCTTCGCATCGCCGCGGGCGAGCCACTGGACTTCACCCAAGAAGACGTCCAACGCACCGGCCACGCCATTGAAGTTCGCATCAACGCCGAAGATCCGGCCGACGGAAAGTTCACCCCGTCGCCCGGCACCATCACCCGTTTCGATCAGCCGGCCGGTCCCGGGGTGCGCCTGGACGCCGGTTACGCCGCGGGCGACACCCTCTCGCAGTACTACGACAACTTGATCGCCAAGCTCATTGTCTGGGGGTCGGACCGCGAGAAGGCCCGACTGCGGATGCTGCGCGCCATCGAAGAGACGCACATCGAGGGCGTGGCGACGACGCTCGCGGCCGACGTCATCATCTTGTCCAGCGAGCAGTTCGTCCACGCCACCCATTCCACCAAGTGGGTTGAAGAGAGCCTCGACTTCTCGACGCTTTCCAACGCCACGACACCGGTCGTATCGGTCGGCACCGGCGAGATCCGTAAGGACGTGACCGCCGAGGTCAATGGTCGACGCATCACGGTCGCCCTCTGGCTGCCCGAGGTGGACGACGGACTGCCCCGGCCCACCAGCACGGCCGCCAAGCCCCGCCGCCAGCATCACGCCGGCGTGCTGGGCAGCGGATCGAGTTCGGTGAGTGTGCGAATGCAGGGCACCATTGTCAAGGTGAGCGTCGAGGTTGGCCAACACGTCGAAGCCGGCGACACCATGATGATCCTCGAGGCCATGAAGATGGAGAATTCAGTGAACGCCGAAAAGGCCGGCCGGGTAAAGAGCATCAACGTCGCAACGGGCGATTCGGTCAGCGCCGGCGACGTGGTGGCGGTGGTCGAGTGAACGCCCTCGAAACGGCCTCGACGGCCATCAACAGTGCGCGTGACACCCTGGTCGAGCTCAGTCATTTTGTGCACGCGCACCCCGAACTGGGTTACGAGGAGTTCCTCAGCGCCGAGGCCGTGGCGTTGGCAGCCGAGCGGGCCGGGCTCGACGTAGAGCGCGGGATTGCGTCACGGCCGACGGCCTTTCGGGCCACCCAGGGAACCGGCGATCTGCACATTGTCTTCTGCGCCGAATACGACGCCCTGCCCGATGTCGGACACGCCTGCGGACATAACATCATCGCCGCTTCATCGCTCGGCGCCGCGATTGGCCTGGCGGCGGTGGCCGATGAACTCAACCTCACGGTCAGCTTGTTCGGTACGCCGAGCGAGGAGGGCGGCGGCGGAAAAATCGATTTGATCAACGCCGGCTACTTCAATGACGTGCACGCGGCGATGATGGTNNTGCGCGGAGTACGACGCGCTCCCCGACGTCGGACACGCCTGCGGACACAACATCATCGCGGCGTCATCCCTGGGGGCGGCGATCGGCCTGGCGGCGGTCGCCGACGAGATCGGCGTCACGGTGGTGCTACTCGGCACTCCCAGTGAAGAAGGTGGCGGGGGCAAGATTGACCTCATCAACGCCGGCTATTTCCACGACGTGCACGCGGCGATGATGGTGCATCCCTGGCCCGAGGACCGCCTCGAGGCAACGTGTCTGGCCGTCGAGCAGTTTGAGGTGACCTTTCGCGGCAAGGAAGCCCACGCCTCCGCGGCGCCCTGGCAGGGCGTCAACGCCCTCGACGCGATGACCATCAGCCAGGTCGCGATCGGCCTCTTGCGCCAGCAACTGCGACCCGGCGATCAGGTGCACGGCTACGTGAGCGAGGGCGGCTCGGCCGCCAATATCATCCCGAGCCGCGTGGTCGGGCGCTTCATGGCCCGCTCGATGATCAGCGAGAGCCTCGTTGGCCTGCGAAAGAGAGTGCGGGCCTGTTTCGAGGCGGGAGCATTGGCGACCGGCGCCACACTTTCCGTCGAAGACCTCGGCAGCCCCTTTTCCCAGATGGAGTCGGACTACGACGTGCTCGCCCACTACCGCAGCGCCGCCGAAGCGATCGGACGCAACTTTGATCTCGACGATCAGGGCGTGACCAAACCCACCTGCTCGACGGACATGGCCAACGTCTCTCTGGTGGTGCCGACCATCCATCCCCTGCTCGGCATTGCGACCAACGGCGCGGTCAATCACCAGCCGGAGTTCACGGCCGCCTGCATCACCGAGAGTGCCGATCGCGCCGTCATTGACGGGGCCGTCGCGCTGGCCCACGCGGCCATCGGCGTTGCCCAGGATGAGAAGCTTCGCGCTCGATTGTCGGCGCGCTGATGGTGCTCGAACACGCTCTCTTGACCGTGAGCGCCGGGCGAGAAACGGAGTTCGAACGCTCGATGGCCCAGGCCCTGCCGATCATCGACTCGGCGCCCGACTGCCACGGCGCGGAAGTTCGTCGACAGGACGAAAACGGCTCGATCTACCTCTTGCTGGTGCGTTGGACTTCCGTCGAGGCCCACATGGCCTTTCGCCACACACCACTCTTCGAGCAATGGCGCCAACTCACGCATCCGTTTTACGCGACACCACCCACGGTGACGCACTTTCACGAACCCCTCTCGCGTTAGCGGGCCTGGTACACACCGAACTCTTCGCGCAGGACGTCCGCGACCTCGCCGAGCGTGGCGAACGCCGAAAGCGCCGTCTTCATTGGATAGAGCACGTTGGCCGAACCGCGCGCGGCGCTGGCGAGATCGTCGAGCGCCGAGCGCACCGCGGCGTTGTCGCGCCGTGCCTTCAACGATGTGACCTGGGCGATCTGGGTCAATTGCTGGGCCTCGTTGATCGGAAAGACGTCGGACTTGATGGAGTCGGTTTCAGCGAAACGGTTCACGCCCACTACGACCTTGTCGCCGCGATCGACACCGCGTGCGAACTCGTAGGCGGCCGACTCGATTTCGTCCTGCATATAGCCCGATTCAATCGCGGCCACCGCGCCGCCCTGGGCGTCAATGGCCGCGATGTACTCCTGGGCCAGACGCTCCACCTCGTCGGTGAGTGATTCGACGAAGTACGAGCCGGCCAAGGGATCGACGGTATCGGTAATGCCCGATTCGAAGCCGATCACCTGTTGGGTGCGCAACGCCAACTTGGCGGCCCGTTCGGTCGGCAGTCCCAGGGCCTCGTCGAAGCCGTTGG
>PLXU01000082.1 GCA_003151555.1 Acidimicrobiaceae bacterium
CCATCGAGATTGTCATCTTTGCGGTAGCGCTCCTGCTGCAATTTCGAATTCGGCGTTACGCGGCGCCCCTCTATTGGTTTCTGGCCTTCTCCATCGCGATTGCTGGCACCGGTGTTTCGGACACCATGCACCTCACGATCGGCCTGCCGTACACCGTCACGACGGTATTTTGGGCCATTGTGCTCGCACTGATCTTCTGGTACTGGCAGCGCAGCGAAGGCACCCTCTCCATTCACAGCGTCGTCACCCAACGGCGCGAGCTTGACTATTGGGCGACTGTCTTCGCGACGTTCGCGCTGGGCACCGCACTCGGCGACCTCACCGCCGTGTCGTTCCATCTCGGTTACCTGGCCTCGGGCGTACTCTTTGCGGTGCTGATCACGCTGCCCGGTTTTGCGTGGCGGTACTTTCGCCTCAACGCGATCGGCGCGTTCTGGATGTCCTACGTGCTCACCCGTCCGCTCGGCGCGTCATTCGCGGACTACTTCAGTAGGCCGCACGCGCTGTCGGGAGCCAACTACGGCGCCGGTCCGACCGCCGGGGTCGTGACGATCATCGTTGCCCTGCTGGTGGCCTACACCGCGTACGCGCGAAACGACATACAACCACCGATGGACTGGCCGCCTTTACCTCGGGCTAGCCGTTAGCCCGCGCGGACCGATCGCATGGCTTGCGTCGAGGATTCGAGCAAGCCAGGACAGGGCTGGCAGCACATAAACCCTAGTAAGAGTAAGTTTCAAAAAACTTGTCCGAATTATGACTATTCAGATAAGATTTAAGGCAATTCGATCAACATCTCGATCTGAGGCCATTCATCATGACGTCGACCAGGGTTGCACCAACCGCCGAGGAGGGCATCAAGGGCGCCAGTGACTTCTTGCGCGGCGATCTCTCTCGCGAACTTGAGCACGATGGGGCCAAAGTCTCGGGGGATTCGGAACACTTGCTCAAATTCCACGGCGTCTACGCCCAGGACAATCGCGATGTGCGCCGTGAACGCTCGCTGGCCGGCGAGACACTTGACTACATCTTCATGATTCGAGTTGCCATTCCGGGTGGTCGGCTCTCCACCGAGCAGTGGTTGGCGCTGGATGAAGTGGCCGGCGACATCGCGGACGGCACCATCCGTCTCACCACTCGCCAGGCCGTGCAATTTCACGGGGTGGTGAAGAAGGGGCTTCGGCCGTTGGCTGCCTCGCTCGACGCCTATTTGATGACGTCGTTCGGGGCCTGCGGCGACGTGGTTCGAAACACGGTGATCTGCCCCGATTTGATCATGAACGGCGCCGATGCCCGACTTCGCGCGTTGGCCAGCCAGATCGCCAAGGCCTTTAAGCCCAACACGATGGCGCACTGGGAGATCTTTGTGAATGGTGAACTCGCGGCCGTGCGCGAAGAGAAGCCGGAGCACGAGTTTTACGGCGACACCTACCTGCCGCGCAAGTTCAAGATTGCCATTGCCCACCCCGGCGAGAACTGCGTGGACATCTACGCGCAGGACCTTGGTCTCATCCCGGCCACGCACGACGAGCTCGGTAAGGGATTCACGGTCGTGGTGGGCGGCGGCCTCGGGCGCTCCTACGCCGACGCCGACACCTTCGCTCGACTGGCCGATCCGTTGACCTTCGCCACCTACGACGAAGTGCAGGACGTGATTCGCGCCGTACTCAAGACGTATCGAGAGCTCGGTGACCGAACGAATCGGCGGCGGGCGCGGATGAAGTACGTGGTCGCCGACGAAGGCTTCGCGGCTTTTCGCGACGAGGTCGCCCAGCGCTACGGCAAGGCGTTGCGCGATCCGGTGTCGGTGGAACTGAGCGAGGCTGATGATCACTTGGGGTGGCGCACGCTCGACGACGGGTCGTGGCAGGTGGGGATTCGCGTGGGCGCGGGACGCGTACGTGACGTCGCCGAAGGTCAACGATTGCGCAGCGCGCTGCGAGCAATTGCGCAACGCTTCGACGTGACGTTTCTCATCACCGCCCAACAGGACATCTTGATTTCCGCGATCGGGCCCGGCGACCGCGAAGCCGTCGAAGCCGTATTGGCCGCCCACCACGTGCGCTCGATCGAAGAACTGGGTTTGGTAGAGCGCTCGGCGCTCGCTTGTCCGGCGTTGCCCACCTGCGGCCAAGCGTTGGCCGAAGCGGAGCGCCGTCTGCCCAACATCGTCGAGCAAGTGCAGGGCGAACTTGACGGCGCCGGTCTCGGCAAGCGACGGCTACAACTGAGAATGACGGGCTGTCCCAACGGCTGCGCCCGCCCGGCGGTCGCCGAAGTGGGAATCGTGGGCCGCACCAAGACTTCCTACGACCTCTATCTCGGCGGCGGTCTGCGCGGCGATCGATTGGCCACGCTTTATTCCGAGAAGCTCAAACTCGAAGAGATTCCCGAGGTGCTGCGACCGTTGCTCGAACGATGGAAGCTCGAGGGCCTGGCCGACGAATCTTTCGGCGACTTCTTTAACCGGGTGAACGTGCCGTGACGGTTTACTTGGTGGGTGCCGGGCCCGGCGCCGCTGACCTCATGACGTTACGAGCAGCTCGACTGCTGCAACGGGCCGACGTGGTGGTCTTTGACCGCCTGGTCGATCCCGAGGTCTTGATGATGGCCCGACCCGGGGCCGAACGTATCGACGTCGGCAAACGACCGGGCCACTCGAACTCGCAGGCCCTGATCAACGCCCTGTTGGTCTCACTCGGTCTGTCAGGTCGTTGCGTGGTTCGACTAAAGGGCGGGGACCCCTTCGTTTTTGGCCGCGGCGGCGAGGAGTTCGAAGCCCTGGACCGCGCGGGGGTGCACTGCGAAGTCGTGCCCGGCGTCACGTCCGCCTTCGCGGCGCCAGCCGTGGCCGGGGTGTCGGTAACCCACCGGGGTCTCTCGCACGGCGTCACGGTGGTGACGGGCCACGCCCGGGAAGGCGCGGCCGTGGACTTTCGCCGCCTGGCCAATCCCGACGTGACGCTGGTCGTGCTCATGGGCGTGCAGCGACGGGCCTCGATTGTGAGCGAACTCATCGAGGGCGGTCTTGATCCGGCGACGCCGGTCGCCGTCATCGAGCGGGCGTACATGGAGGGTCAACGAGTGCAACGGGGCCTGCTGCGCAGTCTGGCGGAACTTGACGTCACCGCGCCGGCCGTCCTCGTCATCGGTCGGGTCGCTCACTTGGAGTTGTCGCACCTCGGTTCGTTGACCGACTTCGCATCGGCGTTGCCGTCGTAATGTTTCCGCTCGTCGTTGATCTACGCCACCGGCGTGTGCTGGTGATCGGCGCCGGGCGCGTGGGTGCGCAAAGGATCAACCAGCTGCTCAACGCAGGGGCCACGGTGTCGGTGATCACCGAGGAGGTTTGCGCTCCGCTCGCGCCCGAGATTGCGTCCCTGGTGGCGCGCCCCTACCAGCGCGGCGACCTCGCGGGGGCGTTTCTGGTCGTGTCCGCGACGGGCGACTCGCAGGTCAATGACCTCATCGTCGCCGAGGCTTTTGAGCTCAACATCTTGTTAAACGTGGTGGATGACGCCGCACGATCCAATTTCTTCTTCACCGCGGTGCACCGAGATGGCGACGTCGTGGTCTCGGTATCGACGCAGGGCGCGTCGCCGGCGCTGGCGCAGTGGGTGCGCAACGTGGTCGCCGTGACGCTACCCAAGAACTTGGCCAGCGTGGCCCGTCGACTTCGCGCCGAGCGTGATGCGATTCACGGCAACGAGAAGAGCACCGAGAATCTCGAATGGATGCGGCGGGTCCAAGAATTGATCGACGAGGACGAGGACGTCAGGAGTGCGAACGAGGCGAACTAGTGAGTGAACGTCAACGCGTCACTGCGGGCAGCCAAAATCATCGCCGAGGTGCCTTAAATTGTTGGCGACGTGCGTGTCGCACTACGTCACCCACGAAGTGGTGTAAAAAGTCGTTCACGAGGTGGTAAACAAGCAGGGGGATTTGTTGTCGAATTTTGTCCGCGATCAGGGACGAAAGTGGCGGCTTCGATCTCGCGCATAAAGAAGATACGAGGAGGAGCATCATGGTAGGAGTTCGGAGTTTTCGAATTGCGGCGGGTTCGCTTGTCGTGGCGAGCGCGATTATGGCCGGCGGCCTCCTGGGCATCGGCACCGCGAGCGCCAAGGCGACTCCCAAATTGGTGGTCACGCCGGCGCTCAACCTGAAGAACGGCGAGACCGTGACGATAACCGGTACGGGCTTCAAGCCCGGTGACACGGTCTTCCTGGTGGAGTGTCAACGCACGGCCAAGGGTCAGGCCGGGTGCAACACGCCGACCGCGTCGCTGCCACCGACTGCGACCATTAGCGCGAGCGGCACACTGCCCAAAACGAAATTCAAGGTGACCACCGGCAAGGTCGGTCCCAGTACCTGCGGCACCAAGGCGTCGAACTTGAAAAAGTGCGAACTGAGTGCGGGCAACATTTCGGGCGGCGACACGGCCTCCGGACCGATTACCTTTAAGGCGCCCGCCAAGAAGTAGGACTGGCTTCGAGTGGGTCGATGCCAACTCGCGATTCTCCAAAGTAGTTCGGGCCGCGAGCGTTCAATCCACGCGCCACGATGGGTCACGCTCGTGCGTAACGCCCTGACCAAATCGATCCCGAGCCAGAAATATCTACTTCCGTTGACGAATCGACGCATAGATTGACTACGTGAGACTTTTTCATGGCGTCAGGGCCTGGGTTTGAGTACCAAAAGGGCGTAGTTGAGGGCACTCTTCAGGTGGCCTTCACCGCGGTTTGTGAAGGGGAGCATGAGCAACGAGAGCGATTCGGTCACGGACGTTAGTCACCACGCCCTTCAGTCGACGAACCCGAGGATTCGCGCTCTGTCGGCGCACTTCGGATTCGCCGCGCTGCTCTCCATTCTCTTCTTGACGTTTCTCGACAACACGGTCATCAGTGCGGTGTTGGCTAACGTCCAATCGGCGTTGCACGAAAGCGTGTCCGATCTGCAGTGGGTCGTCGGCGCGTACGCGCTGACGTTCGCCAGTCTGATGCTGATCAGCGGCTCGCTCAGTGACAACTTCGGTCGCAAGAAGGTGATGCTGGTCGGTGTCGCAATTTTCTGTGTTGGCTCCATCGTGTGCGCCCTGGCGAACTCTCCCACCGCCCTCGTGGTGGGGCGCGTGATCATGGGCGTCGGGGCCGCCGGGTCGGAGCCGGGCACGCTGTCGATGATCCGTCACATCTATCCCGATGCGAGATTGCGTGCGCGCGCGCTCGGCGTGTGGGCCGCGGTTTCTGGCTTGGCGTTGGCGATGGGACCGGTGCTCGGTGGCGCGCTCACGGGCTTTTGGTCGTGGCACGCGGTCTTCTGGTTCAACCTGGCCTTCGGCGGCCTGGCGTTCGTTGCGGCGGCGATCACGCTGCCCGAGAGTTCCGACCCCACGCGCAAGCGACCGGACATCGTGGGCTTCGCCCTGGGGGCCATCACCATTGGTACGGCGACTTTCGCCACCATCCTGGGCGAGTCAGTCGGATACCGCACCCGGTCAATACTGATTCTTTACGCACTGAGCATCATTTCGTTGGTCGTCTTCATCATGTACGAGAGCGGCGCCAAGGATCCGATGCTCGACCTCCAATTCTTCAAGCGTCGCCCATTCGCCGGATCCATCTTCGTGGCCTTCGCCAGCTACTTCTCGATCTTTTCCATCTTCTTCTTCGTCGCCCTGTACTTAGAGGTGGTCGCCATGACCGGCCCCTACGATTTAGCGGAGGATTTTCTGCCCCTGCTCGGCGGGATGGTGCTGGCTTCGCTGTTCACTGGACGGTGGGTCGGTCTGGTGGGTTCGCGCGTACCCATGATGACGGGATGCCTGATCGCCGCGATCGGCGTGGCCCTGACCGAATACGTGATCGGTCCCGGCGCGGGATTGAGCAACGTGGGCTGGACCATGCTGATCGCCGGCGTGGGCTTTGGCATCATTGTCGTGCCGGTGACCTCGACCGCCCTTACGAGCATTCCCAAGGCGAATTCCGGCATGGCCGCCTCCATGACCAATACCAGTCGCGAGCTTGGCGCCGTGGCCGGGGTGGCGATATTGGGATCGATCGTCAATGGCCAACTGACGGTGAATCTCACCCAACGCCTCATCGCCGCCGGCGTACCACCGGCGTACCGGGGCCTGGTCATCAATGCCATCACCACCGGCACGTTCAGTCAGCAGGAAAAAGCGTTGAGCGGCCACACCACCGCCGCGATACAACAGGTCATCAACAGAGTGGTGCACGCGGCCTACGACGCCTTTTCCACGGGACTGAACTGGGCCCTCACCATATCGTGTTTCTTGTTGCTGGCTTCGGCGCTGGTGGCCTACTTCACCGGTACCGCCGAGAGCGTCGAGGAGGTCAATTTCTTCGGCCAAGCGTTGTTCGAAGAGGCGTAGGTTAGACCTCGGTCGTGACGAGTTCGGTGCCGTCCTCGCGCGAGCTCAATCGACGTCGTAGCCGGAGCATCAACGCCGAGCCGCACAGTGAGGCGCCGCCGATGAAGAGTGGCCAGTAGTCGCCCCAGTGTTCGCTGAAGAAAAAAGCCGTGATGGCGGGCGCCAGGGAGCCAGCCAGCCCCCACGTGAGACCGGCGGCGGCGTTGTAGCGACCGCGTAGGTGCTCCGGGGCCAGTTCGTTGACGAGGGCCGGTCCGATGGGCGACATCATGGTTTCACCGACGGCGAAGATGGCCATGGCCACGCAAATTGAGATCACCGCGATGACCGCTGGCAGGTGCAGCGAGATGAAGAGGATCAACCAGAAGATGAACCAGAACACCCCGGCGTAGGCCATCACGCGCGTGCGACTGCGGCCCTGGATGCGGTTGAGGATGAAGAGCTGAGCTCCGACGATCGTGGAGGTATTAAAGAAGAAAATGATGCCAATGACGTGCACCGACATATGAAGGTTGTTGACAACGAAAAGGCTGAAGCCCGCCTCCTGGGATCCGTACCCGCCGATCATCATCACCAGCGACGCGCAGATGTAGAAGATCAGTCTTCGATCGTGCAACACTTCACGCCAGCCCTCGTCGCGCGTCTTGGGATCCTCGCGGTGCTCCTTGAGGGGATGGCCGTAGGAGGAGAGCGTGAGGTAGAGCATCGCGATGGCCAAGCACATTCCCGCATTGAGTAGATACAGCACGGTGAAGGAAAAGGGATGGTGCAAATCCACGATGGTGGCGGAGATGAGTCCACCGAGGCCGATGCCTAAATTCACCAGCATGAAGTTGATACCGAAGGCCCGCTGGCGGTGCTCGACCGGGACCAGTCGACTCATGAGCGTGCTGCCCGGCCCCCAGGCGCCTCCGCCGAAGAAGGTCAGCAGAAGGGCGGCCACCACGATCTGAGGCTTCTGCCGGGCGAAGGCCCAGAGCACGAGCGAACCGGCTTCGCCCAGGAACATGGGAACGATGACGGCGACGGGCCCAACGCGGTCGACGATGGTGCCGGAGAGTGGACTGATGGCGAGGCCGGCGATGGCCGTGAGCGCGAGCAGGATCGTGGCGAAGGAAACTGAGAAGTGTCGAACGTTGTGTAGGTACACGACGAAGAGTGAAAGGGTCAGCCCGGTGCCCACGCAGCTCAGTGTGGTGCACAGGTAGAAACGCTTCAGCGGCTTGCTGACGACGCTGCGAAAATCTTCGGGCACCAGAGTGTTGATGAAATGCATAGGTTCAAAGGTTACTGAGCAGGCATGACCACTCTTTCACAAGGTTCAGTAATCAAGGCGAAATTCCATTCATGAATGCGCACGAAGAGCGTTACGCTTGTGGGTGCTGCGCTGCAGCTCGTGACCGGAAAGGTCTAGGAGAATTTGAAGCGATTAGCGAACAGCGGTACCAATCTTCTAACCGAAATCGCCCCAGACGTCGAACGTCTTTTCAATCGTCACCTCGAGGCTCCTCGCCTCTGGTTCCCGCACGAGCAAATTGATTGGGGACAGGGCGAGAATTTCGCCGATCATCCGTGGTCCGCGGAGAATTACCCACTCGCGCCCGGGGTGCGCAGTGCGATCTACGTCAATCTGCTCACCGAAGACAACCTGCCCTACTACACCCATGAGTTGCTCGCCCACGCACCGGCGGGTCATCCGATTCTCGATTGGAACCATCAGTGGACCATGGAGGAGAATCGCCACGCCATGGTGATGCGCGACTGGGTGCACATCACGCGCTGCATCGATCCAGTGATGCTCGAAGAGGGTCGCCGTGTCCAGATGTTCAAGGCGGACGTGCCGCACCCGGAAACCCTGGCCGATCTGATCTGTTACGTATCGTTCCAGGAGCGGGCCACCCAGATCGCCCATCGAAATACCGGCGCCCACTTACCGAAGTTCGACAAGATGGGTCGCAACGTCCTAGCGCTCATTGCCGGTGACGAAACCAAGCACTACCTCTTTTATCGAGACCTCGCGTTGGCCGGTTTTGCGATTGACCCGTCGGCGATGATGATCGCGGCCGCCAAGCAGGCCAGCAACTTCGCCATGCCCGGTTCGGGCATTCCCAACTTCACTCGACACGCGGTGCGCATCGCCCGTGAGGGAATCTACGGACTCAGCCAATTCCTCAAGGACGTTCTGGAGCCCGTGCTCAAACTCTGGGACGTTGATCACCTGGCCGATTTGTCGCCCGAGGCCGAACAGGCCCGCATCGACTTAGAGGCGGCCATCGCCAAACTCACGGCCAGCGTCGAGCGCATGGCCCAGCGCTTAGCCGCTCCGGCACCCGCGCTCTCCTAGTTCCCTCGCCGCGTTGGTCAATCCTTCGCGGGGTCTTCGTGATTGAGACCGAGTAAACGTCCCAGCTGCGACTCGAGTTCGCGCTCGTCGCCCTCGATGGTCACGGTCTTTCGTCGCGACGTAGCTCCACGCACCAACTGCACCGCGCCCACTCGTACGTGAAAGGCCTGCGCCAGCACGGCGAGGGTCTCTTTCGTCGCAGCGCCCTCGACGGCGCGGGCTCGCACGTGAATGTTGAGCGAGCCGTCGTGCGAGCCGCCGACGCTGCTCGTTCGCGATCCCGGGTGCACGTGCACGTTGAAACGAATCACGGGCGTTGCCTGCGGAGCGCGTTGGCGGCCATGGCACCTGTTTACCAATGAATCAAGCGTTAGGGGTCATCTGTCTAGGATTTGGGAACCGGAAGGGGAAGCGTGCCATTAAGCATCGAAGAGGCGATCGCGACGATATCCGCGCCCGGTCAGCCCTTCGAAGTGCTCGAGCGCGTCACCGACGGGGTCACCAATCGAGTCTTTAAGAACGCGCCGGCGACGGTGCGGGAGTTTTTTGAATCCTCGCGCGGTCTTAACACGACATTCCTCGTGTACGAGGACGAGGAATGGACCTTCGACGAGGTCATGAAGGAAGTGGACGCGCTGGCCTACGCCCTGGTGAACCACTTCGACATCAAAGTGGGCGACCGCGTGGGCATCGCCATGCGCAACCTGCCCGAGTGGGTGGTGTCGTTCGCGGCCATCCTCTCAGTGGGCGCCATCTCGGTGTCGCTCAACGCCTGGTGGACCGAGGACGAACTTGATTACGCCATCAATGACTCGGGTCTGTCGCTGCTGATTGGCGACTCCGAACGAATTTCGCGCGCGCAGGACGTCTGCCAGCGCGCCGGGGTGCCAATACTCGGGGTTCGCGTGGACGAGTTGCAGCCCCTCGGTCACGGTGTGCAGTTGTGGAACGACGTCGTCGTACGCGGCGCGACCATGCCCGACGTGGCGATCGGCCCCGAGAGCGACGCCACCATTCTTTACACGGCGGGCACGACGGGCTTTCCCAAGGGTGCGGTGTCGACCCACGGCGCGATCTGTCAGACCCTCATCGCGTTCCTCTCGTCCGCCACGATCAACGGCGCGCGCCGCGGCCCGAGCGAGTCCGCTTCAGGGGTGTCGCCGAGCTTCATCTTGATCGTGCCGCTCTTTCACGTCACCGGGTGCATCGCGGTGATGATGGGCTGCTTCGCGTGGCACCTCAAACTGGTGATGATGTATCGATGGGAGCCCGAGCGCGCCCTGCAGCTGATCGAGCGCCACCAGGTGTCGAACTTCATCGGCGTGCCCACCCAGTCATGGGACCTGCTCGAGAGCCCCAACTTCAAGGAGTACGACACCAGTTCGCTCACCGCCGTGGGCGGCGGCGGCGCGCCGGCTCCGCCGGCGTTGGTCGCACGGGTCGAACGCTCCTTCGCGCAGGGCCGACCATCGCTGGCCTACGGAATGACCGAAACCAACGCCTTCGGCATCGGCATCTACGGTGACGAGTACCTGAGCCACCCCACCTCTACCGGCAACACGACCAACATCGTGGTGGACGTGGAGATCCGTGACGCGGACGGTGTCCCAGTGGCCCGGGGCGGGCACGGCGAGATCTGGCTCAAGTCGCCCACGCTGATCCGCGGCTACTGGAACCGGCCCGACGACACCGCGTCGAGCATCGTGGACGGCTGGCTGCGCACGGGGGATCTCGGACGCATCGACGACGAGGGCTACCTGTACGTCGAGGACCGGGTCAAGGACATGATTCTGCGCGCCGGCGAAAACGTCTATTCGTCCGAGGTCGAAGCGGCCATCTACGAACTGGCGGCCGTGTACGAGGCCGCCGTATTCGGGTTGGCCCACCAGCGTCTCGGCGAAGAGGTGGCCTGCGTGGTGATGCTAAAGCCCGGCACGACGCTCGACGAGGACGAGCTGCGGTCGTACCTACAGTCGCGGGTGGCGAACTTCAAGGTGCCCACGCGCGTGGCCTTCACCCGGGAGCCGCTGCCGCGCAATCCGGCCGGCAAATTCTTAAAGCGCGAAATGCAGCAGCGTTACTTCGCCTCGGCGGAGTGAATCGCCGCGCGGGCGTAGTCGGCGATGTTGACAGACTCGAGCGTGGCCAGGTCGAACCACGCGGCGTGGTCGGTCGTGCCGTGCACCTCGTGGCTGAGTTCGCCGCCGGCCAGTTGGACGGTGAAAAGGATCCGCACCGTGTGAATCCGGTCGCCGTTGTCGCGCCGGCGTATGTCGCTGGTGACCCCGAGTAATTGGGGGTCGCGAACCTCGAGGCCCGTCTCTTCGAGGAATTCGCGCACCAGGGTGTCCTCGGGCGCTTCACCAAAGTCGATGCCGCCGCCGGGCAGCCACCAGAGCGGGGGAGTGTGACGGGGGTTGCTCGAGCGCACTAGGGCGACGCGACCCTCGTGCAGCAGGACGCCGTAGGAGCGGACGCTGGTGTGTTGCTTGCTCATGGGGAACTTTCATGCTGGTGGTGAATGACTGAGGCTAGATGTCTGAGGACATCCTTTGACCCCGAAATAGTAGGTGGAAGTTGGTCGATCGACGTTCGCTCTAGCGAGTCGTGGGAAAACCCAGGTCGATCTGGGATTCGGACGGCTGGGGCCAGCGCGTCGTGATCACTTTGGCTCGGGTGTAGAAGGTGAATCCCTCGGGGCCGTAGATGTGCGAGTGCCCGAACAGCGAGTTCTTCCAGCCGCCAAAGGAGTACGACGCAACGGGCACGGGAATGGGCACGTTGACGCCGATCATGCCCACGGTCACTTCGCGCGAGAACAGGCGCGCCGCGTTGCCGTCGCGGGTGAAGATCGCCACGCCGTTGCCGTACGGGTTCTGGTTGATCATGTCAACGGCGTCGGCGTACGTGGCCACCCGCGCCACGCCCAGCACCGGCCCAAAAATCTCGTCGTCGTAGGCGCGCGTTCCCGGTCGCACGCCGTCGAGCAGGCAGGGACCGACAAAGAACCCCGGCCGCGAGGCGAGGTCCGTGCCGTCACGCACGACGGTGATGCCGTCGGCGGGCGCGGTCGCGACGTAGTCCACGATGCGGTCACGGTGCTCCTTGGTGATGACCGGGCCGAAGTCGCTGCCGGGATCGGTGCCGGGACCCACGTTGAGCTTGTCCAGACGCACCAGGATCTTGTTGATGAGCGGCTCGGCAACGTCGCCGACGGCCACCACCACGCTGATGGCCATGCAGCGTTCCCCGGCCGATCCGAAGCCCGCGTTGATGGCGGCGTCGGCGGCGATGTCGAGGTCGGCGTCGGGCAGCACCACCATATGGTTCTTGGCCCCGCCGAGCGCTTGGACCCGCTTGCCGTGGGCCGTGGCGGTCTCGTAGACGTGTCGAGCGACGGGCGTCGAGCCCACGAAGCTCACGGCGTCGATGCCGGGATGTTCGAGCAGCTGATTGACGGTGCCGGCGTTGCCGTGAATCACGTTAAAGACGCCGTCGGGCAGACCGGCCTCCTTGAGCAGTTCGCCGATGCGCACCGAGACCGAGGGGTCACGTTCCGAGGGCTTGAGCACGACCGCGTTGCCGCTGGCCAACGCGTTGGCCGCCATCCACAGCGGCACCATGATGGGGAAGTTGAATGGCGTGATCGCCGCGACCACACCGACGGGTTCGCGCAGCGAGTGCACGTCAACCCCGGCCGCCACTTGGCTTGAGAAATCGCCCTTGAGGTGCTCGGACAGACCGCAGGCGTACTCCACGTTCTCTATTCCGCGCGCCAGTTCACCCAGCGCGTCGGCGGTGGTCTTGCCGTGCTCGGCGGTGAGAATGGCGGCCAGCTCGTCCGCGTGGGTCACCAAGAGCTGGCGAAAGCTGAACAGGATGTTGGTGCGCTGGGAAAGTGAGGATTCGCGCCAGCTGAGCGCCGCGCGCCGCGCCGCGGCGACGACCTCGTTCACGAGTGCGATATCGGCCACCGGCGCGTGCGAACTGACCTCACCGGTCGCGGGATTGTGGACGTCTATTTCATCGGCGTCGGGTGCGCCCTCGCGGCGCTCACCCTCGACGAAGTGCGAAACTCTCTGCATCGAATGCTCCTTCTCACCTGTCAATCTATCGGTCGAAGTTGTCTCGCCGTTATGGTTGTCCCGTGAGCTCAGCCGACCCCGACCGTTCGATACGCAGCGCTGTTGCGGTTGAACCGTTGGCTTCGGGCCACTACGCGGCGACGCTTTCTCCTTACTACAACGTGGTCGGCCATCCCAACGGCGGCTACCTGCAGTGCGTGATGGCGAACGCCGCGCTCGCGGGCGCCACGGAACAGGGTGCGCACCATCTGCACGCCTTGGCGGTCGCCAGCCACTTCGTGAGCGCCCCGGAACCGGGGCCGGTACAACTGCACACCGACGTGCGACGGGTGGGCCGGGGGGTCTCCTTCGTGCACGTGACCATGATCCAAGACGACCGGGTCACCACCGAATCACTCGTGACGTTGGGCATCTTGCACGAGGACTCGCCGGCGCGTTACATCGACGCCACACCACCGGACATCGCGCCCGTCGAGCAGTGTCGCCAGTCAACGGGCAGCGATGAGCTCAATATCATGCGGGTCGTCGATCTGCGCTTAGACCCCGCCACCGTCGACTGGTGGAGCGGCGAGGTCGCCGAACGCGGCGAGATTCGCGCCTGGCTGCGACTCAACGACGGCGAGGGCGAGTGGAGCGCGCTCAGCCTGCACTTCGCGTGCGACGCCATACCGCCCGCGACGTTTCCGCTCGGCTCGTCGGGTTGGGTGCCCACGATGCAGTTCACGACCTACGTGCGGCGCATCCCCACCGGTGAATGGTTGCGCGTGCGCCAGCGCTGCGTCGTCATCGCCGACGGCACGGTGGACGAACGGTGCGAACTCTTCGACGAGCGAGGAGAGCTGGTCGCGTCGGCCGGCCAGATCGCCATGGTCCGTTTTCCTAAGGGTCATTGATGTGCGGGCCGTGCCGGTGAAGGCATCACCGAGCGTCAACGCCGACGGTTCTTTGTTCATTCGCGCCCGGCTGGTGATCCCCGCCGACGAGGTCGAACTGCGCGTGACCACCTCGGGTGGTCCCGGGGGTCAGCACGCGAACCGGTCGCTCACCAAGGTGGTGGCCTCCTTTCGCGCGCAAGACTCGCTGGTACTTTCAACCGCGGACCGAGCGCTACTGGAAGAGAAGCTGGGCACGGTCGTTCGATCGAGCGCGAGCCGTTTTCGCTCCCAGGCCATGAATCGCTCGGCGGCACTCGAGCAACTGGCCACGCGTATCGCCGCGGCCCTCGAACGCCCGACCCCGCGCCGCGCGACGAAGCCGACGCGATCATCGAAGGTGCGACGCGTTGATGAGAAGAAGGCCCGGGGCCGCCTTAAGGAGCAGCGCCGTCGCTCGGACGACGATTAGTTCGCCGCGCGTAGATGGCGGTCAATCGCCGCCAGGGCTGCCTGCATGGTGTCGTGCAGTCCGATGTCGGTGTCCTCCTGGGGACCGCGCAGGGGCGTGAGCGAGGCGTAACCGGCGGCGATCAGGGCCCCGTCTTCGTCGGCCGCTTCGTCACTGACGTCGCCGAGCTGCGGGGTGGCCGCGCCCAGTCGCAGGGGTAGCTCGCCTTCGTCGCCGAGCGGCTCGCCGCCGGCCATCGGACCGGCGGACTTCACGACGCCGGCAGTCGAGATGCGCCCGCGCCGGACGCCGCGCAGCTGGTGGGCGGGAAGGTTCGGGACGTTGAGGTTGAGCAGCGTGCGCGAGGGCGCGTTCATCAACTCCTGCAGGACTTCAATCGCGACCGCCGCGGCGGTGTCGTAGTGCACGTCGTCGCCCCACTGGACCGACACCGCGAGCCCCGATAGCCCCAGTTGGGCCCCGGTGAGGATGGCGCCCACCGTGCCCGAATGCAAGACGCTGCGCCCGACGTTGGCCCCGGCGTTGATGCCCGAAAGGATCACGTCGGGTTGGAAGTTAAAGCTGCCCAGGGCACCCAGGATGGCGCAGAGCGCCGGCGGTGCTTCCAGGGCGTACGTGTCGATCGATTCGGCCCCGACAATCGTGTAGCGCTCGTACTTTACCGAGGGATTATCAAAGACGTCGCCCACCGCCGAGGACATGCCCGAGTAGTTGCGGTGCGGGGCGACGACCAACGCTTCGCGTACTTCGCCGTTGGGACCCTGGGCAATCCACTGGGCCACGCTGCGGGTCAACACGGCCAGTCCCGTCGCCCGTACTCCGTCGTCGTTCGTGATGAGAATACGCATGTCACGTACGATAACTGTCGTAAGTTACATGTCAGTGAATAGAAGGAAACCTGCTGATGCTTCCATCCGGTGAACAGATTGCGATTGCCCACGGCGACCAGCGGGCCGTCGTGACTGAAGTCGGCGCGACGCTGCGCACGTACGTCAAGGGCGGCGTGAGCGTAATCGAGGGTTTCGCCGCGGAGGAAGTGCCCACGGGGGCTCGCGGTCAGATCCTCTACCCGTGGCCCAATCGCATCGGCGACGCTCAGTGGTCCTTCTCGGACCGCATTGCCCAGCCCACCGTTAACGACGCCCACCAGGCGACCTCGATTCACGGCCTCGTTCGTTGGCGGCCCTTCCACGTTGAATCGGTCAATCAGAACCGGTGCGTCATGGGACTGCTGCTGCATCCCACTCCGGACTACCCGTTCTTGAGCGAGATCGTCGTGGCCTACCACCTCGGTTCGCTGGGTCTGACCGTCACGACCACGGTGACCAATCGCGACGACGTGCCGATTCCCTTCGGCGTGGGTTTTCATCCCTACCTCGCCGTGACCACACCCACCATCGAGGGAGCGGAGTTGGAGGTGCCGGCTCAGGCCTACGTGGACGTGAACGAGCGCCAACTGCCCACCGGCGAGATCCTGCCGGTGACGGGCCAGGCGCTCGACTTCACCAAACGTAAATCAATCAGCGGTCACGAACTCGACGTCACGTACACCGAACTGATCCGCGACGACTCGGGCCTCGCGAGCGTGGTGGTGACCGACTCGACCGGGGGCGAGGTTGAACTGAGCATGGATCGCAACTTCGCCTACGTCCAGGTCTTTACCGGCGACACCCTCGAGCGCGGACGGCGCCGTACGGCGGTAGCCGTGGAGCCCATGACCTGTCCGCCTGACGCGCTGCGCAGTGGCAAGGACGTCATCGTGCTCGAGCCCGGTCAGCACTGGGCCGGTTCGTGGCGTCTGCGGCGAAAGTAGACAACGTGCGCGTGGTGCTGGTGACCGGATCCACCAGCGGGATTGGCGCCGCTACGGCGTTGCGTTTCGCCGCCCTGGGCGACACAGTGGTTTTCAATTCGGTGCGCAGTGTGGAGGCCGGCAGGCAACTGGCGGCCCAGATCCCCGGCTCGCTCTACGTGCAAGCTGATATCTCCATCGCTGAGGACTGCACCCGTCTCGTCGCGCAAGTGCACGAGCGTTTTGGCGCATTGGACGTACTGGTGAACAACGCCGGCGTCACCAAGATGATTCCGCACTACGACCTGGCGGCGGCGAGCGTCGACGTCTGGCGCGAGATTTTCGAGGTCAACGTCTTTGGCACGTGGAATCTCTCGGTGGCGGCCATCGACGCCTTGCGCGCGACCAAGGGTTCGATCGTGAACGTCTCTTCGATCGCCGGGGTACGTCCGACCGGCTCGTCGATTCCCTACGCCGCCTCCAAGGCGGCGATCAATCACATGACCGCGTTGTTGGCCAAGGTGCTTGGTCCTGAGGTGCGCGTGAACGCCGTGGCCCCGGGCATGGTCGATACGCCGTGGACCGCGAATTGGGACACCGTTCGTGCGCGCGTGACAGCCCTGGCCCCCTTGAAGCGCACCGGCACGCCGAGCGACGTCGCTGACGTCATCGTGGCGCTGGCCTCCACGCCGTACGTGACCGGACAGGTTATCTGCGTGGACGGCGGGCTTACGTTGGCAACGTGACTCGGCGCGGCGGTGGCACGGCGAGGCGAATGGCCCAACAGAAGGCCTTGGTCGCCGGGCGAACGAGCAGTCGGTTTTCCACTGTCTTCGTAGGCACTTGGAGTAGCTCCCTCGACCACGGCGGCATGAGCGTGAAGGCGCTGTTGACCAAGAGCTGATAGGCCGGACGCTGTCGGCGGTTCTCCAAGAAACCCTGGGTCACGAAGTTGCGCGCGACCACCGCGTCGGCGCTGAGACGTAGTTCGGGCCGGTACGCCTCGAGTCGGGCGTCCAACTCGTTGACCGAGCGTGGGGGATTTTCCGCCCCGAGATCGTGCGCGAGGCTCGCCATCTCGTTGACGTAGGCGTCCGCGTCTTTTGCGCAGATGGTGAGGGCCCCGAAGTTCTGGTAGGCGCGCAGGAACATCGACACTTCGCAGGCGTGCACCCACGCGAGCAGGTGCGGGTCGTTGGCGTAGTAGGGCTCGCCGTCGTCGGCGATCCCTCGAACGGCCTGGTGCACGGCGAGTACCCGCTCGATGTCGGCGTAGGCAGTTGTCTTCGATCCGTAGGTCGTGCGACCGATGAAGTTGGCCGTCTGCAAGAGACGTCCGCGCGGATCGCTCTTGTAGCGCGAGTGTTGGGCCACGCCAGCCATGGAGTGGGGATGGAGCATTTGGAAGAAGAGCGAGCCCAGTCCGCCGACCAGCATCGAAGCCAGATCACCGTGCACGATGCGCGCGATGCCGTCGACGGGGAAGTAAGTCTCGCTTTCATCCAGGCACGGCTGCTGCGGGCTTTGGGTCAGGCCCACCGCATGGCGAATGGCGCTGCTGGCGCGGCGTCGAGCGCGCTCGGGCGTCGTCACTACCCACCGCGCTGCGCTCACCGGGTCCTCTCTACGTACCACCACTTTACGGCGCGTCACTTTCTTTTGGTCCGACAGTCTGGAACACTAGAGGGATGGACGCCGGTGAGCCCCTGGGTGGAACGACCACTGGTACCGACGTCATCACGGAGAACGTCGTCGTGGCCAAGCGGCCGTGGAACGTGGTGGTGTGGAACGACCCGGTGACGCCAATGTCGGTCGTCGTCGTCATCTTCAAACGGATCTTTGGCTATTCGGACAACAAGGCCACTCAACTCATGATGACGGTGCACCACGAGGGGCGAGCCATTGTCTGGTCCGGTCAACGCGACCGGGCCCAGGTCTACTGCGTGAAACTGCAGGTGGCGGGGTTGCAGAGCACCATTGAGCAGGACGAGTAGTGGTCGGACGCCACCGCATGTTCGTGCGCCGCCGCGATGGGCGGGTCGAAGTGCGCCTCAACGACCTCGGTCGTGCGGTCGCGCGCGAGGCCTTCGGCCACGTGGTGGCGGCTCAACAGGACCCCGACCACGAGTGGCACGTGACCTTGAGCGCCCCCATCGACCCCAGCAGCGATCAGGACGACCCGCTCGCTACGCTCACGCGACAGAACGAGACCTCGAACAACGCCGAATTGGCCGTCATGACGCTTAACGAGCAGTTCTTGAACGACGCGGAGGCCTGGGCCTGGCTCAGCACGCTGCAGGTGGCCTTGCGCGCGACCGCGGTGGCCAACGGACTATTGAGCGACGAGAAGTTGGCGGCCTGTGACCCGGAACTGATGAACTTCGTGCGCACCCTGCAGTCCTTTCTTTTCGAACTGGCGGAGTGCCTCTAGTCGACCGGGCACAGGGTCGCCACGGGTGACGAACTCGCGCGCCGAACGACCCAAATAAGAATCTCCTCAGTAGACTTCAATGATGTCTGCCCACCGGGACGCATCGATTTCTCCTAAGGCACCCAAGCGAGTTCCCATTGGTCGACGGGTGTTCATTGGTCTTGCCGCGTTGGGCGCCGCGGGCGTCGTCTTCTGGGCCAGCGTTGCCAATTTCTTTAGCGGTGTGCTCGGCTCGGGGCTGGGCGGCCTACTGCCCGGGGGCGATCGCTTCCGGATCTACTCCATCACCGGCAACTACCCCACCGTCAGTCGTGCCAATTACCGCTTGAAAGTCAGCGGCCTCGTCCACGATCCGAGAACCTTCACCATCGAGGACCTCGAGGCCATGCCCTCCACATCGTTCACCAAGGCGTTTCAGTGCGTCACTGGTTGGCGAGTCCCCGACGTGCGTTGGGAGGGGGTCCAGCTCTCTCACATCCTCAAGACCGTCGGCGTGAAGGAGGGCGCGGTGGCCCTGACCTTCGAGTCCTACGACCGAGCCGACACCGAGTGCCTGACCCTTGATCAGGCCCACTTGCCCGATGTCATCGTGGCCTACCGCATGCTGGGCGCGCCCGTCACCACCGAGCACGGCGGTCCGGTACGTCTCTACGTCGCTCCGATGTTCGGTTACAAGTCCCTTAAGTGGCTTAGCGCCATCAAGGTGGTGGACGGCGTGCAACCCGGTTACTGGGAAGAGAACGGGTACCCCGTCAACGGTTGGCTCGACGGCACGACCGGGCCCACCAACCCCGATCCCCAACTGACCTGACGTCGATGTCCCTCGCACCGACCATGCCGTCCGAAGCTTTACGGATGTTGCGCTTCGACCGCGTCCAGCGAAGCGCGCATTGGTCCAATGCGCTTCTCTTCGGCGTGCTCATGGCGACCGCCATCCCGCTCTACTTCGGATCCTTCTTCGGCGTGGTCCTGGCGCGTCACGTGGTGGCTGAGATCCACCTTTGGACCGGTCTCGCGCTACCGATCCCCATCATCATTTCGTTGCTGGGCTCCTGGGGTGTTCAGATGCGTCGCGACGTTCGTCGCATCAACTTGTGGACCCGCGAGGAGATGCGTTGGATGAAAACGTTGGGTGAAACCCCGTTAGTGGCGGACAAGTTCAACCCCGGCCAGAAACTGAATTCCATTTTCACCGCGGCCTCGATTGTGATCATGCTGGCCACCGGCTCGATGTTGCAGTGGTTCCGATTCTTTCCGGTGCCGTGGCGCCAAGGCGCGACGTTTGTCCACGACGCGTTTGCCTTTGCGATTTTTCTAGTTGTCATTGGTCACATCGTGATGGCGCTCACCCATCGCGATTCACTGCGATCGATCTTTACCGGTTGGGTGAGCGAGGGTTGGGCTGCTCGCCACGCCGGGGCGTGGTTAAAGGAAGAACAAGCCAAGGCCGGTCGAACGGAGTAATCGCCCCGCTGGTACGTGAGCCATTGGCTGCGAAGACGCAACTGCATTAACGTCCGTCGACGCGCATGCGCGAGAGCGATTCACTTTCAATGACGTCACGTCGACAGTTGTACTTGAGAATGAAAGACGTGCGCGAGCAATTTCGATGTGACGCTTCGGTGACCAAGAGCGTTTTTGGGCTGTCACCTATGTTCTGAGGTTCCAAGTACCAGGCAAAGAGACAGGGCCGCCCTACACTTCGTCGATGGACAACTCTGATAATCCGGTATTTCAACTTCGTGTCGCTCCCAGGGAGAAGCAAAATCGATGGACGGTGTTTTTTCGACTGTTTCTATTGATACCGCAATTTGTCGTGCTCTATGGACTGCTGATCGGAGCCGGTTTTCTCACCTTCCTTGGTTGGTTCGTCGCCATTTTCACTGGTCGTAATCCATTCCACGACTACGTGGCGGGCGTGCTGTGCTGGTATGCGCGGGTAGTTTGTTACACCGAAATGTTAACGGGGAAGTATCCGCCGTTTTCGATGCGCACCGATAGTGATTATCCGATCGCCACGCACTTAGAAAAAGGACCACTGGGCCGCGCGAGCGTGTTGTTTCGCCTGATCCTCGTCATTCCGGTGGCGATTGTCCTGTGGATCATAGGCGTGGGCATGTTCTTGCTTAGCATCGTGGCTTGGATCGTCACGCTGATCCTCGGCCGGCTTCCCCAGTCGATGCACGTTGGCTTTCAAGCCACCATTCGATTTCAATTTCGAGTTTATGCCTATATCTACTTGCTTCAGAACAGGTATCCCCGTGGCCTCTTTGGCGACAACGATGACTTCGAATCGGTGCCCATTAGTCCAACGGCGAGCGCGCTGGAGGGAGGTTCGGTAGGTTACGAGTCGGTACCGAGTGGACTCGGCGAAACGAATGAGCCGATCACGTCGCCAGTGACGCCGACGACGGGCCTCACTCCGGCTCCGACGTACGTGGAAGCGTCCAGCCCACACTCGGACTCATCGGCCGAGTTCTCCTCTGCGTGGCGCCTCCCAATGTCGAAAGGTGGACGATGGGTTCTCTACACCCAGTTCGCACTGGGCATTATCTGCATAGTTGTCCAGTTCAGCGTGCCCGGCCATCTGACGATCTCGAACGCCAATCAGGACCCGTTATGGTCGACCCTCTATCGAGGCAATGTCCAGAGCGTCAACAGCGACATTCTCAATTCTCAATCATCGATGTTTGCCGCTTCCCCCGATTGGACTCTTGTCAAGAGCGAGTGCGCGCAGATCTCGAGCTCCCTGGCGCAACTCGAAAGGGTCCCAAAATATCCGAACGTAAATGTTGACCGGCACTTGCTCTTGGGCGTCAGCATCATCAGGGAAGCAATTCAGAGTTGTTCGACTGCCAGCACCAGTCAGAGCACCCTGGACCTCGTAGGCGCCGCCAACGAGTTCCTGGTGGGCAGCGATTTGTTGCAGGTCTTCCTTAATCAGTCTGGCGCCGTATTTCAGTTCTAGAATTTTTCGTTGGCTCAACCCGCGAACTTCCACGTGATATTCGTACCGCCTAAAGCGACCGGCCAAGAGTGCCGAGGTGACGGCGGCGTTGAGCCCGGCGTCTCGGTACCGACGGAACTAGAAATGCCAAGCGCGTTGATGGAGCGTGACGCACTGCCCGTCGTGCCCTGAGAGCAAGGTTCGTTGCCGTTGAGGCTGCCACCGGCTCCTAGCTGTTAGTCCTCGGCATCTTTAGATCTGGGATGGCGATGGCGTCGCTGATGGCATCGCCCGTGGACTTGACGGAGCCAAGGCCCTTTTCGAATTCGTTCTTGGCTTGGCCCAAGCTGCGCGCAAACTTCGGTATGGCGGCTCCGCCAAATATTAAGACGGCCACCAGGATGACCACGATCAAGAGGTCGGGTCCAAAAATTTCACCTAACAACATGCTGTTCTCCTTTGTTGATCAAAAAATCATTGTTACTGCGGGTATTCGAAGGTTCATATCGGCGACAAGACCTAGGAGATCTCGAAATCAATCTCGGTCACCCGACCGCCGTGAATCAGAACTCGTTGGCCCGATCCCTCGACGGTGTAGAGGCCGGCTTTGAGATTCGGATAGACCGCCGCGTACGAGACGCCGTTTACCAGTTGGCGTTCGCGAACGGCGCTGTGGGTGTGCGGCAATGTCGCATCGTCGGGATCGAGGTCGATTTCGACGCCGTTGAGGGCGGGGGGAGTGCGGAGCATGAGCGCCCCGACATCCCCCCCGATTTCGAGGACCACACTGCCATCCCAACTCGGGGGGAGTGAGTGTTCTTCCATCGTGGTCACTCGTTAGGCCGGAACGTTGTAGCCGCTGTAGGGCGTGCCCAGGTACGGGAAGCCCGGCAGGAACGTGAGTCCCGTGCCGGTGACACCGTCACTGACGTCCTTGAGGGCCCCGTCAGGCGTGAACGACTTGTCGACCAGGGGAATGGTGGCCCCGGCAATGGCCAGCAGTTCGATGCTCACGACGTCGTCCGTGATCCGTCGACCGTTCGGGAAGCCGGCCACGTCGCCGCCGACCACGCCGAGCGCGTTGGGCGTGGCACTCGCCGGAATCGCCAGGTTGAGTCGCAACATGTCGGCCTGCGTGGTGCCCGTGAAGGTCGAGAAGTTTGGCGACACGACGCCGGCCGGAATGCCGGTGAGCAGGATCGCCTCGAGGTCGNNGCTTGGTGTAGGCCGCCAGGTTGGGGAACGCGCCCGGGTAGAGCACGTTGAGCAGACCCGCCAGCTCCGGGCTCGAGACGCCCTTGGCGTAGTTCTTGTCCCCGGAGGGCGGCTGTGCGTTCCACTTGTCCTTGGCCGCCAGCGGCACCAGCACTTCGTTGAAGAGCGGGTTGCCTAGGCGCGAGACCTGTACGTATGGTCCGGTCTCGATACCGAAGCCTCCGTTGGAATCGAGCACCCTCGCC
>PLXU01000073.1 GCA_003151555.1 Acidimicrobiaceae bacterium
GATTGATCCAAAGGCGGCGACGCTGGTGGCGATGCCGATCTGGCGAAAGGTGGTGTTGACCCCTGAGGCCATGCCCGAGCGCTCGGGCGAAACGACGCCGACGGCTGTGGAAGCGAGCGGGGGATTCACCATGCCGCTACCGATGCCGCCCAGGATGAAACCGGGGATCAAGTGGGTCCACGTGCTGGCGCCCGTAAGGCCGGTCATGAGCAGTAGCCCGACGCCGACCAGCAGGAGACCGGGGCCGATGAGCCAGCGCACGGGCATATGACTACTGAGTCGACCGGCGATCATTGCCGACGCCAAGGTGCCGCCGCTCAGNNCAAGTCGAACAGGGGATGGGCGGCTCGATTTTCGATGAGTCCAAACGCAAGGAGCAAAATAACGGCGAGGATAAGACAGGTCACGACGACGGAGTTGCCCCAACTGGTCACACTGGCGTCGATCAGTCCGTACACCAGACTCACCAGTCCTCCGGTGAGGGCCACGAATCCCGCCCAATCCGGTCGCGAGGCATGGGGCGTGAGCGATTCGTCCATCTTCCACCAGGTGAGGGCGATGGCGACCACACCGATGGGAATATTAACGAGGAAGATACCTCGCCAGTTGATCTCGCTGGTGATCACGCCGCCGAGTATTGGCCCGAGGGCGACGGCGACTCCGGTGACCGCACCCCACACCCCAAAGGCCACGCCACGGTCCTTGCCCCGGAAACTTTGCGCCAGGAGAGCCAAGGACGTCGCGAACATGATCGCGCCGCCGATGCCCTGGGCGCTACGCGAGATGATCAACATCAACGGCGACTGCGCGAGGCCGCACGTCAACGATCCGAGGGTGAACACGATCAGACCGATCATGAAAAGCAGGCGCCGCCCGTATCGGTCGGCCAACGATCCGGCAGTTAACAAGAGCGAAGCCAACGTTAGGGCGTAGGCATCGATCACCCATTGCACGTCGGAAAAGTTAGTGTGCAGGCCCTTTTGGATCTCTGGCAACGCCACCACCACGATCGTGACGTCGAGCAAGAGCATAAATGTCGCGGCGCTCACGATCAGAAGGGTCCACCACTTCTTATCCATAACAATTGCTCCCTATCGCCCAAATTCCCTTGCACTGAGAGGGTCCTTCGTCCACTCGTGTGGAGAAGGCGAGGGCCCGGATGACGCGTATCGATGCAGACTAATGGGCTCGTCAACCAAATACGGCGGTTGTCATTCTCGAGATTCAAAATCAGACCGTGATTCTGTACCCGGTAGCCGTGGCAGTGCCGCGAATCGCCAAGCGCAGGCATCTTCTTGAATCGCGTTGCCCATGTCGCACGCGGATGTAAAGATGGGCCCGTGACAAAGAGATTTCTACAGGTGCCGGAGCTCATAGTGGGTTTCGACACCGAAACAACCGGTCTGGACGTCACCACGGAGAGGGCCATTTCCTATGGCTTCTGCGCCTATCGCTACGGCCAGCCGGAGAGTGATGAGTACTTCTACGTCGTGCCGGATCGCCCGATTAGTGAGGGGGCGCGCCGAATCCACGGACTTTCCCTGGAGGACATTGAGGCGAAGAGAGCGACAGACTCTGTCTATTCGCTTGAGGCGGGACTAATGCACGCCGTGGAGGTTATGCGCCACTACCAAGGTCTCGGAGCATTCTTCGTTGGTTCAAATTTGACGAGGTTCGATCTCGAAATGTTGCGTTGGAGTTATCAATCGGCATTTTCAAAGCGCCTCGAAGACGACGGTTTGAAATTTTCGCAAATGCGCATTATTGACGTCGTGGAACATGATCTGGTCATTGAGCCGAGCCGCGCTACTCGATCCCGGCGAGGTCTCGACCATCTCTGTTCTCACTACGGGGTAAAGCCCGGAGGGCACGATGCCCTCAATGACGCTCGCGCCGCCGTTGAAGTTTTCTTTGAACAGGTCCTTTTCAATACCGCGGGTCAAATGGCGTTTGGCCTGACGGCACCACCCGCGTCCCAATCGCTAATCGGTGAAGCGAATCATCGCTGATTTTCGGAGTCGGAGACGAACGACTGGGTGGTAAGGTTGCTCCCTCAGGGGCCGTTGGCGCAGTCTGGTAGCGCACTTGCATGACACGCAAGGGGTCACAGGTTCAAGTCCTGTACGGCCCACTAATTGGCCCACGCATTTGTGCCCACGCATTGCTGTCGTGATTGGGATCTGGTCGTCCATGGGTTCTGGGCGAGTCTATTTGTGCTTGCCTGTCGAACCAATGAACTCCCCATGGATAATGCCACGCAAAAAATGAGAAAGAAAACATACTAAGACTGGATTAGGAGGCCCCAGATCGCGCAATGATGTGTCAAATAATGGAGGTACTAGCACGAGGGCCAACAGATGGGTGACTACCTAGATTTCGTCGGCACCACGCTTCAAACTATCTAGGGCTATTTGATTTGGCGGCGAGAATGGATTGGTGCCTTGGAACACATAATTCGTGTGGCGTGGTACCGATTTCGAAGCTTATTTCGCCGCCAGTGGGCTGCTTACTTGACGATCGTCATCCTGTTCGGTTCGATCGGTGGAGTTGCGCTGGCTTCGGCCGCCGCCGCCCGGCGCACCGAGTCGTCGTTCCCGGTTTTTCTTGCGAGCACCGATCCGTCCAACTTGTTAGTGGTCCCCGCACCGCCTAGCCCTCTTTCCAACTATTCGCCGAAGGTCACCAAGGAGATGACCCGGTTGCACGATGTGCAGCGAATCGAAAGCGCCGTTTTCTTGAACGTATTCGAACTCAAAAAGTCGAGGGAACCCAATCGTTCAATTTTCCAAGGTGGAAGCAACGCAGTACTCGGTAGCATCGACGGACTCTTCTTTCACCAGGATCGCCCCGCTGTCGTTAAGGGCCGAATGGCCAACCCGAACGATCCCGATGAGGTAGTGATGTCGGCTGGCGCTGCGAAAGTCAACCACGTACACCTTGGCTCGCTCGTACCGTTGGCGTTTTACAGCGCGGCGCAAGAGAACAGCCCGTCCTTTGGTACCGCCAAAGTCCAGCCGATCCTGATCGTAGATGTTCGAGTGGTGGGAATCGTGGTACTCAACTTGTCGGTTGTTCAAGACAACATCGACCGCACGAACTATACGATCGTCACGCCGGCCCTTACCAAGCAACTGCTCACCCCGCCCTTGTCCAGCGACCTGGGTTGGACCATGTACGGGTTGCAGCTGCGCAACGGTACTGCTGACATTCCCAAGGTCGAGCGAGAAGTAAGTGACTCGCTCGCCAAGAGCACGTTCTTGCTGTACCACGACTACTCGATGGTTGAAGCAGAGGCCCAGCACGCCATTGCGCCCGAAGTGATTGCGCTTTGGGCTTTCGCAATAATCGCCGCTCTCGCACTCTTGTTGGTGGCTTCGATGGCTATCACTCGACTCGTGCAGAGCAGAAGGGACGAGCGTGAAGTATTGCGCGCCCTCGGGGCGAGCCCGAGGATGATTGGCGCCGGCGAGCTTGTGGGTCTCGCGGGTTCGCTGGCAGTCGGCTCCGTCCTGGCGCTCGTTATTGCGGTTCTCCTTTCGCCGCTGGCACCGATCGGACCTGTCCGTCCGATCTACCCGAACCCAGGCTTCAATTTTGACTGGCTGATCTTGAACCTGGGCGGCTTTGGGCTGTTCGGCGTACTGACAATGCTGGCCCTGCTGTCCGTTTTTTGGGCGACGCCAGAAAGAAACCTTCGTCGAGCAACATCCCTAACCACTCGGGGTTCCTCCACCGTGCGAGCTTTGGCGTCGGCCGGTCTCGCGGTTTCGGCCGTCGAAGGAGTGCGGTTCGCTCTAGTGCCGGGCCAGGGACGTACCGCGGTGCCGGTGCGTTCGGCGATGGTAGGTACGACGCTCGCTATCGTGATCCTTACCACCACGCTTATCTTTGGCAGCAGTCTGCAGAGCCTCGTCGCGCGGCCTTCGCTGTACGGCTGGAACTTCACCTATGCGCTCGGCTCCACGATCGGCGTCGCCTCCACTCCCCCCGCAACCAGCGCCCTGCTCCGCCACGATCCGAAACTAGCGGCTTGGANNTCAGTCCTGAACTTCGACGTCCAGATCAACGGAGCTACTGTACCGACGATGGTGGAGGCGAGTTCCGCCTCCGTGGCGCCCCCGCAGCTCACCGGTCACGGTGTAAGAAATGTCCATCAGGTAGTACTCGGTCCTGAAACTCTCGCGGCACTGCATAAGCGGGTCGGCGACACCGTTGTGGCGACGTACTCGGGCGTCTTGACGGTCAAGCTCAAGATTGTGGGTACCGCCACCTTTGCCTCGATTGGAAGCAACCTCACGTTGCACCCCTCTCTCGGCGTCGGTGCGGTCGTATCCAATCAGCTCTTGGGTAAAGGTCTAAGTGCGGGTGCCGGTTGTGGGCAGCAGACTCAGTTCCTGCTCATTCGCTATAGACCTGATATCAGCGCGGCCACGAGCTTGAAGGACACCAAGCGCATCACGAGCGCCACCAATCGGTACTTCGCGAAACTGCCGCTGGCTTCTGGATGCGTCGGTGACTCGTTTGCGGTGCTCAACGTTGAGCGGCCGGCGGAGATCGTGAACTACCGAACTATGGGATCTACGCCGTTACTGCTCGGAGCCCTACTCGCATTTGCCGCGCTGACGGCTCTCGCGGTCACGCTCGTTGCTTCGGTGCGCCGACGCCGCAGAGACTTAGCAATATTCAAGACACTGGGCTTCAAGGGGCACCAACTATCGTCAACGGTGGCGTGGCAGGCGTCGGTCACGATGGCCATTGGGGTCATCGTGGGCATACCGATCGGCATTGTCCTCGGTCGATGGCTGTGGACGCTCTTTGCCAGGGCCATCTATGTGGTGCCCGAGCCTTCCGTGCCGTGGTTGACGCTGATGTTTGTCGCATTAGGCGCGATGTTGCTCGTCAACGTCGCTGCAGCGATACCGGGACGCATCGCCGCGTCGACGCCAACCGCGCTTGTTCTGCGCAGCGAATGATGATGGGCAGTCCTGGATTTGGGACTTTGATCATGATCGTCAAATCGCTTGAAAATTGAAACGTCAGCAACGCCGTCAGCAACACCGACGAATGCGGATGAACCATTGTGTATCTTTGCGAACAGAATGCTGTGAATTCGAGTCCGGTATGAACGAATGCGGACTTCGATGGGCAGATCGAAGCCGCATGACACGCAAGGGGTCACAGGTTCAAGTCCTGTACGGCCCACCAAGAAATTCCTTTAGTTGCAGAGACTTCCAATGATTCGAATTCGCCAACGAAACCATTCAATGCCAACTTCCGCAACAAGTTCAGCATCCAGAAAGTGAGTCTCACGAAATATGGCTCTCAAGATTTGAGAATGACACCTCGTCAGTCATTCGGACAGCACCGCAAGTGATATGCCTTCATACTGTAAGTCTTTATTGCACTGACAATTGGATGAGAGGTAGATGGTATGGCAGCTTCGACGATGCAGAGAATTTGTGTGACAGGAGCAAGTGGGAAGGCCGGACGTGCAGTGGTGCGGGATCTACTCGAACACGGCTACGACGTAGCAGCGACTGACATTTCATCTTCGAGAGAGGACGTAGAGAACGGCGCCGTCCGTGCGGACCTCACCGATTACGGTCAAGCGCTCCAAGTGCTGAAAGACGTCGATGCGGTTATTCATCTCGCTAACATTCCGGCGCCAGGTATCTACACTCCGGCGGTTACGTTCAACACGAATATGGCAATGAACTTCAACATTTTTCACGCTGCCGCAAGTTGTGGCTTGAGCCGTGTTGTGTGGGCTTCAAGTGAGACGACACTCGGTCTGCCGTTCACTGTGGCCAATGGACTTTCGCCTCGGTACGCACCAGTGGACGAAGATCACTACCCTGTACCGACAACGACGTACGCGCTATCGAAGGTCGCGAGCGAGACAATCGCTGGACACATTGCGCAGTGGTCTGGGATACCGTTCGTAGCTCTTCGTTTCTCTAACATCATGGATCCAGACGACTACCGAGCGTTCCCGTCGGTGTGGGCGGATCCACACGCGCGCAAGTGGAACTTATGGGGCTATGTGGACGGTCGGGACGTCGCGAGCGCCTGCCGCCTATCCCTTACGGCGCCATCAGAGGCGCTCGCAGGAAGCCCGGGCCTGATCATTGCGGCGGCGGACACGGTCATGAACCGCCCGTCGGCAGCGCTCTTTGGCGAGGTGTTCCCCGGAGTGCCGCTAACTCGCGACATTGGGGAGTTTGAGACGTTGCTCGCAATCGACCTCGCTCGCGAGGTCATTGGCTACGAGCCCCGTCACTCTTGGCGAGATCACATTCCCAGGTCCTGACTCGAGCAATTGTGGCGTCGCCGGCTCGATGATGTTGACACTCAGCAAGTGAAACAAAATTGGACATGACCGAACACCAAAAATAAGCTCCAAGCCGCGTGACACGCAAGGGGTCACAGGTTCAAG
>PLXU01000158.1 GCA_003151555.1 Acidimicrobiaceae bacterium
GCCGCCGCCCAGGCGGTGCAGGCCCAATTGCAGGGTCCGACGATCCTCGGTTACGACCCGTCCATGGTGACCAAGGGCGACGTCGTCACTGTGCAAACCGGCACTGACCTCTCGGTCAAGGCCGTCGTCACTGCGCCGACGACCACCACGAGCGCAAAATCGAAATCGACGACCACGACGTCGAAAGCAAAGTCAACCACCACCACGTCGACGACGTCGACCACGACCACCACGACGGTCTACGACCCGCCCGGGGTCAGCACCAACAGCGACTTCAGCGCCCCGAGTGCCGTCAACCAGGTGCTGGAGCCCTACGACCCGAGGGCTTGTAATGGCGCCGGAACCGGTCCGGCATCGCTTAGCACCACGACCACCACGAAGAAGTAATTCGCGGCGCGGCCGCGTTGGCGTTAGCTGAGCCGGCGCGTCAATTCACCGACGCCAGCGCCCGAGAGGTCCGCCAACTTCGTCGAGCGCCCAACCATGACGAGCATCAGTGACTTGGCCGGTCCCTCGACGCTGGGACCGGAACCGTGCGACCACGCGATGTCGTTGGCCTTCAAGCTGAGCCCGGCCACTCGTTTCTTTGAGCCGAGTGGAAAGCCGGTGTTGGCAAATGCGTCCAGCGTTGCTATCAGCGCCTCGTCGGCTACGCCACTGCTTATACCCAATGGTTGGCAGATGTCCTCGGCGTGCGCGACGACCTCACCCAACATGGCCGCGATGGGGGCCGGAGGAAGATTGGTCGTGGTGGTGGTCGCACGTAGTCGCGTGACGAGTACGCCGGGCGCGAGGGCGCCGTAGCGCTGCACGTCGGCCTTGGTCATCACGTCGAAACGAAAGAGGCTGGCGGCGAAGCGCGAGAGAAAGTGCGCGGTCGTCTGCTCCGCGCCGGCCAACACGTGGCCCGTGGTTTGTCGTACGTTCCAGCCCTTACACAGGGTGTCGTGTTCCCACTGTTCGGGTTCGAGCGCCGCGAGAGTGTCGGACAATCGAGCGCGCTCCGCGTGAATTAGTTCCCACATCGACGTTTCGTTCATTTCGTTCCCTTCATCGGGCCATTGACGTCACCCTATCCTCCGTGAGACGATGCCGTTTCTAGTGCAGACCGGTGATCTCCAATGAACGGTCCCAGAGACCGCTCGCCAGACTCGGCCAGTAGGCCTGGTGATTCGCCTTCGCCACTTTCTTGTCGTGGAAGTACTCGCCGGAGCGCCATTCGTCGTCGGGCCTTGTTGAGGCGAGCCACACGAGCGTTTCGGCTCCCTTGTCGGGCGAGCGCAGGAGGTGCCGGAGCACGCTCGAATAGACAAAGGAGAAACTGCCGCCGAACTCGCTGGAGAAACCGGTACGCACGACGCCAGGGTTAAAGGCCGCGGAGCGCAGGCCGTGGGCGTGGTAGCGCTGGTGCAGTTCGCGCGTGAAGAGGATGTTCATGAGTTTGGCCTTGGCGTACGCGTCCTGGGCGCTGTAGCCGTGCGCCAACGTCAGGTCGTTGAGGTCGATCTTTCCGGCGCGCCGGTTGATCAGACTCGAGGTGGCAATGACCGAGGCGCTCGAGGCGATGAGCGTCTCGAGCAGGAGATTGGTCAGCAGGAAGGGGGCCAGGTGGTTCACCTGAATCGTCAATTCGTTGCCGTCGACGGTGAGCAGGCGCCCGCCCATGAGTCCGCCGGCGTTGTTGGCCAGCACGTCGATTCGCGCAAGGTCAGTGCCCAGGCGTTCGCCCAGCGATCTCACTTGGTCCAAATTGGCGAAGTCGCAGAGGTAGAAGGGTGAATCGAGTTCGCGAGCGACCGCCTCGGTCTTGGCGGCCGAGCGACCCACCAGGATCACCCGATCACCCCGAGCCCGCAGCAATCGCGCCGCCGCGGCGCCGATGCCGTCACTCGCGCCCGTGATGACCACTACTCGTTCGTCCACAACGTTCTCCTCGCCGCGACGTGCTGGTCGGGGTCACTTCGCCGCGGTGAAACGGGTGACCAACTACGGCCACGTTTGCCAATTGAATGCAGACTAGGGCGTCAGGACAGATTTTCGACCGCGACCTCGGGGTTCGCCAACCCGGGCGCCAGGTAGTCAATGACCTCTTGGGCGCTGTAGCTGTCGCGGCCCCGCGCCACGAGGGCGATCTCATTGACGAAGTCGCCACTGGTCACGAGGGGCAGCTCCGTTCTTCCGTCGCTGCGAACCTGGGCGAGGCCGCAGGTCGCCATGAGGCCGTTGCACAGACAGGCTGTATCCACTGTGTCTTCGAGCAGGCCGCCCTTTTTGAGGTACGCCGAGACCGGCTCGGCGGCGCATCGGTAACCGAGGCTGCCGTCGGGCCTCACGTAGGCGTCACGCAAGTACCCGAGGTCGCACTTGCGTTCGCGCTGCTCGTAGAGTTCGTGTTCGCCAATCGTCCCCGGGATCGACGCCACCTTGAAGGGGTAGCCCGTCGACGAGGCAGTCATCGAGGTCTTCACGTGCACCGTGTCGCACTGGACGCTGGCCACGATCCGTTTGCGGAGCGTGGGCTCCATGCCCGACTCGCGACAGTAGGCGAAGAGCGTGCCCACCTGGACCCCGCTGGCGCCTAGCTCGAGCGCTTCGCGCACCTTCTCGNNCCCGCTCGGGCGACGTGACACCGCCGCCCAGCCAAAAGGGCAACCGGAGATCGCGCATCACCGCGAAGTCGACCTCGTCGCGCACGCCGTACTCGGGGTTGCCCTCGTCGTCCAGCGTGAACTTGCCGCGCGGCGGCGCGTTGTGCCCGCCGGCCGAAGGCCGTTCGACCACGAAGCCGTCGACGGGGCCGTTGGAGCGCTTGGCCAGCGCCGTGGCCAGCACGTGCGACGCCACGATGCCGATGAACTTGGGTCGGCGTAGTCTCTGCGAGCCAAAGCGCGAGGGATCAAAGTGCAGTTCGGGCGCCGTCGCCGGTGTGACGGAACCGACGGTCGTCAGGGCCTGCTCGACCGGCTCGCCGTGGGCCAGCTGTTCGAGCACGCCGGGAATGTGGGTGGGCACCCCGGCGCCCATCAGCACGTAGTCAACGTCGGCCAGCATGGCGCCGTAGAGCGTGGCCAGCGTGGGTATCTGCACCTTGGTGAGCAGGTTGATGCCGACGCGGCCCGAGTGGCCGTGCTTGGCCAGGGCCACCTCGACGAAGGAGGCGAGGACCAACAGGTCCTGGGAGAGTTGCACCTCTCGATGGGTCAACATGGTCAGAGTGCGGTACGGTTCGCCGGGCTGGCGTCGTTTGTTGGCGAATCGCGCGACCACGTATTCGACCACCGACGTCAGCGGATAGCGCTCGAGCACTTCATTGAGGGTGTCGTCGATTCCGTCATCTTGCAAGCGACGTACGAAGACATTGTCAATGGACGTGCCCGACACGACGCCCAACTGGNNGGCGACGCCCATGCCGCCCTGGATCAGCCAGGGTATTTCTTCTTCACGCGGGGTCGTTTTTTCGCTCACCATATTGACCTTCATTACCACCAAAAGCGTAAATCAAATACTTGTATAGTTTTTGGCCCGGGCCTAGAGTCATTGGTCCCATTAGCCCTTCTAATGTGCCGATTTCGAGTCCCGGCCCGCCCCTGGGTTTAGCGGGAATTGGCCTCGCGAGGGCTGGGATCGACAATCTCCAG
>PLXU01000009.1:0-2676 GCA_003151555.1 Acidimicrobiaceae bacterium
GGTCGAGAATCACATAGAGTCCGAATGATTCGAGGGTGTCCACGTAACGCACGATCTGCTTGCGGTACGACGCACCGCCGGTCACGACGCCGTTGATCCCGAGCCAGCAGTCCTCGTTGAGCGGAACCCTCACGGCGTTGATGTGCCACGAGACCATGGCCTTCACCGAAGCCGCGTTCGAGGGACCGTCGAAGACTTGATGATTCGTCACGCACTCATACTCCGCACCTGAACGGTCGACGCCCAACAGGCGGATGGTCTGGCCGTCCTGGTTGACAAGGTGGTTGCCCCGCACCTTGATACTCAAGGTCGACGCCGACACTGTTGACGAACTCAAGATGACGACGCTCGACGCAAGGGCCACGGCCACTGCGATTCGCACTGTCCACGCAGCCCTAAGGGCCCCTTCACCGTTGCGACGAAGAACTACATGCATTCGATCAACTCCCGGCTCCCTCGCAAGTGCCGTGGCACAGTGAAGAAAGTAACGACCTTTTTTAGGACCGTATATCTCAGTATCGTAAACGCAACCTAGAAGCTTGTAGTTGCACAGGCCGAAAATGCCAGGTGTCAACAGAATTGTCAACTCCTCTCCGGCTCAGTGGGCACAATCATTCGTAAATCACGCACACTGAACCGCTGTAGAAGTGCCAGCTCACTAGCCTGAACGCATATCTCGCTCCTCATACGCAAGCAGAACAACTGACTCTTAATCAACAGGTTCCGGGTTCAAGTCCCGGCCGGCGCACCACAGCAGCACCGCAGAAGTACTGATCAAGAGGTCTGTCTGAATTACGACTTTGACGGGAGCAATACCCATCTCATCAATTTGTAAACAATGACTGAAGAGAAACCCTCTTCTGCGTATCCAGACTCGATGAGACCGCCGCTCGCACCTCTGAGCAGTGTCGGCGCCCTCAGCTAGATGAGTTCAACCATCAAGGATCGCCGAGAAACTGAGTTCCGTCTCACGCTTACGCGAAGGTAGACAGAAAGAGCGACATTTGTTCGACGACGAACTTGTGGTCCTCGGCTTGGGGTAACCCGGAGACGGCCACCGAACCAATGCAACCGCTCGTGGCGACGGTCAACGGAAAGGCACCGCCGTGGGCGGCGAACTTGTAGAGGTCCAAGCGGAAACGTTCATTGAAGTCCTCGCCGTCGCCACGAGCTTGGCATCCCATGTAGTACGACGAATGTCCGAATTGGTCAACGACCGCCGACTTCCGTTCGAGCCAGTCGTCGTTGTCAATCGATGAGCCAGGCAGTGCGTTGTGGAATATGCGCTGGCCGCTGCGCCGTATGAGTATTGCAATGGGATAATTCTGCGCCAGGGCCGCCTCGCGCATAGCACTGCCCAGTTCCCATCCGGCTTCATAATCGAAGTACGGAAACACCAACCGCTCTTCTTGGGCGAGCAGCGTCTGAAGTAGTTCTTTGTCGGTTGTCACGCGTTCGAGGCTAGTTGGGCCGCGCAGTCTTGGCGGCTGGAATCTTTGTCAGCGCCACGTGACCCCAATACGACAACCTGGCTGAGGTGATCTCCCAGGAAGGCGACGTGCAGCGTGCCGCAGCCCTCCAGATTGAAGTTCTCCGTTTTTGCCGTTTGAACGGTCTCTTGGCGTTCGTTCCTTATCAGGTGTCGGGCTTGGCCTGCTGCGCGACCAAACTTGACCTGCCAGAACGCGCTGCGCTACTTCACGGCGGAGCGGAGGCGCTCCTCTTAGCAACTTCCGAAGTTTGGGAATATTTCGAAGTAAGGGTCCGTGCACGGGACGTGACAATTCTGCACGAACGTCTGGGGGAAGACTTCGAACGACTGTACGCGCAAGGTTTCGCCATGCCCCACGACGAAATTATCAAGCTGGCGTTGGCGTAGACGCCACTTACCTCACTCATGCACGTAGCCGACGATGCGATGGCCAGGTAAGTGCTGCTCCACCATCGCGTTACTGAGAACCAAAACTGAGTCCATCCGGTCGCTCTTGAAACGCTCGTGAAGCCCGCAACCGTGCCCCAGTTACATCAAATCAAGAATGTTGGTCTCGGCACCGCTGTTACCCTGTGGTGTGGATCAGAGCTTCGCGACGATCATCGAGCCGTTCCGAATTCATTCGGTCGAGCCCCTTCGAATGACAACCGCGTCGGAGCGCAACGCGGCCATCGAGAGCGCCGGATTTAACCTCTTCAACTTGCACTCCCAAGACGTCCTTATCGATCTGCTGACCGATTCGGGCACCGGCGCGATGTCAAGCGATCAGTGGGCCGCGATTCAGCACGGGGACGAGAGCTACGCCGGATCCCCCTCGTGGTTCCGCTTCGAGGCGGCGGTAAAGGAGCTCTTCCCGTTCAAGCACGTGATTCCCACCCATCAGGGCCGTGCGGCAGAGAAGATCATTTTCACCGTGCTCGGGGGACCCGGCAAGGTGATTCCCAACAACACNNAGGCCCGCGACATGGTTATCCCCGAAGGCCGCGACGCCGCGGCCATCCACCCCTTCAAGGGGAATATTGATCTGGATGTCCTTGAATTGCTACTGGCACAGTCGGCCGCGGACGTGCCCGTGGTATTTCTCACTATCACGAACAACTCCGGTGGTGGCCAACCGGTCTCGCTCGCCAATATCCGGGCCGCGAGCGAGCTCTGCCATCGCTACGGCGTGCCGCTGTTCCTCG
>PLXU01000009.1:2703-3712 GCA_003151555.1 Acidimicrobiaceae bacterium
ATGACCATGAGCGCGAAGAAGGATCCCTTCGGCAATATAGGCGGATGGCTGGCGCTCAACGACGACGACGTCGCCGAGAGCTGCCGCAACGTGCTTATCCTGACCGAAGGCTTCCCCACCTACGGTGGCCTCGCCGGACGCGATCTCGAGGCGCTCGCCCAGGGCCTTAAGGAGGCCGTGCATCCGGATTACCTGCGCTATCGAATACGCTCCACGGCGTACCTCGGCAACGCACTTGACGCGGCGGGCGTTCCGGTCGTCAAGCCCATCGGCGGTCACGCCGTCTATATTGACGCCAAGGCCCTTCTCTCTCACGTGCCGTCGCTGCACTACCCGGGTCAGTCACTCGCGATCGCGCTGTACCAGGCGGGTGGAATCCGCAGTTGCGAGATCGGCTCGGTGATGTTCGCACGTCAGCCCGACGGCACGGAAGTTCCCGCCGCGATGGAGCTGGTTCGACTGGCCATCCCGCGGCGCACCTACACCCAAAGCCACGTCGACTACGTGATTGAGGTGGTGACGTCGGTGGCGAAGGAGGCGCCGTCGCTGCCTGGCTATCGCATGACCTACGAGCCGCAGTCGCTTCGCCACTTCACCGCGCGTTTCGAGCCGATCGGGTAGCCTCAATGAGGCCGACGCGGCTGAACGTCTAGGGCGCGAGCGAGAGCAGCGCCAGTGCGCGAGCGACGAACACCCTTCAGTCAGTGCACCGAGAGCGTCATGCTCCATGAAGGGATCACGTCGCCCACCGCCGCGCCCAGCACATCGTGTAGCAGCCCACCGTACACATCGCGGAAATCCGCCGACATCACCAGGTTTCCGTTGGGATCGAGAGCATCCAGTGCGGGTTGAAGAGGTTAAATCCGGCGCTCTCGATGGCCGCGTTGCGCTCCGACGCGGTTGTCATTCGAAGGGGCTCGACCGAATGAATTCGGAACGGCTCGATGATCGTCGCGAAGCTCTGATCCACACCACAGGGTAACAGCGGTGCCGAGACCAACATTCTTGA
>PLXU01000096.1 GCA_003151555.1 Acidimicrobiaceae bacterium
ACCCGGCCACCAACAGGAGGGCGGTGCGCCAGTTGCGCCCCAGATCCTTGCGCACCAGGTCCCGTTCGCTGAGGAGCCGGGCCGATAGATTGGTACTCGCGGTCCGTCGCCGATGAATCTTGTTTAAGATCCACTCCGCCAACGAGCCGACCTTGTAGAGCACTCGATCGAATTTCAAGACGACGGCCCCGCTGGCCACGATGAGCACGAATCCACCGATGCCGAGCAGGGCGGCGAAGAGCAGACCGGAATTCACCGAGAGGCCGCCCAGGATCGCGGGCAGCACAAAAATCGGCAACGAGAAGAGTCCCGCGATGCCCAGGAGCGACGATGTTGCGAGGCCTCCGGCCGCTTGCACCGAATCAACGCCCGAGGTCACCAGCATCTGAAACTGCACGCTGGCGCCGACCGCGTCACCTCCGGGCAGCACATTGGTGACGGCGTTGCCGGCCAGGGCCGCGGTGATGATCGCGAACCAGCCCTTGATGCGCAGCACTAGTCGCTGCAGCGCCAGCGAACAGAAGAAACTTACGGCCTCGGTCACCACCATCACCGCGAGCCACGCGGGAGCTAACGAGGACAGTCGGGGCCACGCCGAGATCACGCGCAGTAGCGCGGGAAAGATGATGTAAAAGGTCAGTCCCGTAATGACTACCGCTGCCATCCGGCGAATGACGGCGCTGCGTGTTCCAGACTTCTTAACCATGTCAACCACTAAACCTACGCTGCGAGGGGCGGCCCGCAGAACGCGTCACTCGTCGCGCTGCACTGGGGGACATGTCATGATGAAGGCCGGGTCAATTCGCCCGACGAACAAGGAGCGAAATGAGTGACGCCAACAGCGGGCCCGCGAACGAAGACGAGATCGAACTGGTGGAGTTTGAAACCGTGGGTACGGACGCCGAGGGCAACATCGTGATCGACGACGTGGTCGTTGCCACCGACGCCCAGGGACACATCATCGCGACCGATGAGACCGTTGTTGTCATCGACGCGCACGGCGATGCGGTGATCGATGAAACCGTCTCCGTAGTGGGTGAAGACGGAGAGTTGCACGTTCTCGAAGAAGACGTTGCCGTGCTCGAGGTGGATGAGTCATAATTGGGGCGGCCAATGGGCTGCACTGTCGAGTGCATCGGATCTAGTTGACAACTTTGACGTTCGTGCGTAGTAATTTCAATCAGTAGCGGCGAAGTCTCAGTCAAAGAGCGAATATCGGGAGGCATCATGATCAAGGGCTTTAAGAGTTTTCTGCTCCAAGGAGAGTTGATTGTCATTGCCGTGGGTCTGGTGGTGGCGCTGGCCTTCAGCAATCTGATCTCCGCCTTCACGAACAACATCATCACGCCACTGGTTAATTCCTTCGAGAGTTCGAACTCGCCCGGCACTCCGCTGGGATTCACCGTTCACGGCCAGTTCGTCAACTTCGGCGCCTTGATCTCGGCGATCATCTACTTCGTCATTTTTCTGACGGTGGTGTACTTCGCCCTAGTGGTTCCGTACCGGGCGTACATGGCGAAGCACGGCGTTACGGTATTTGGCCAGCCCACCGTCCCGGCGCCCACAAAAAGTTGTCCCCAGTGCCTGTCCGAGGACCTGCCGGTGGCGGCGACCAAGTGCCTTCATTGCGCGAGCGTGGTCGCGTAGTTGAATCAAGTCGGCTGACATAATTGGTGCCGTGACGTCGTTTGACGGGTGGGATCCCGACCAGTACAACCGTTTCGCCCAGCTACGAGAGCAGCCGTTCTGGGATTTGGTGCAACTCATCAAAGGGGGGACGCGACCCTCGGTGGTTGACCTTGGTTGCGGTGACGGTCGTCTCAGCAGCCAATTAAGCAAGCATCTGGGGGCGGCGTCGATGCTCGGGGTCGATCGCTCGCCCGCCATGATCGGCGCCGCGCGCGAGTACGCCAATGAGCGAGTCACGTTCACGCTCGGCGACATCGCCGCGTTCGAAGAACCCGGTTCGTTCGATGTGGTATTTGCCAACGCGTCGATGCAGTGGGTCCCCGATCACGCGGGCGTCCTGGCCCGATGGGCCAACTCACTCGGTGATGCGGGTCAGCTGGCGGTCCAAGTACCGGCCAACGCCGATCATCCGGCGCACGTGCTGGCGAGCGAAGTGGCCCAAGAGTTACTGGACGATCCGCCGCGCGACGTCGTAGACGAGAACGTGCTGGCGCCCGAGCGCTACGCGCAGATTCTTGACGATCTGGGATTTGATGAGCAGCACGTTCGACTTCAGGTCTACGCGCATCAATTGGCGTCGACGGCCGATGTGGTCGAGTGGGTGAAAGGGACCACGCTGAACCGGTTTAAGGAGTCCCTCGGCGTCGCCGGTTGGGAGCACTTTGTGGATCTCTACCGAACTCGCCTGTTGGCGGAATTGGGGGAGCACTCGCCGTTCTTTTATCCCTTCAAACGAATCCTGATGTGGGCCCGGCGACGTTCCTGACGCCGTCACGGACTCAGAGCTGAGGACCGTCGTCCGTTTCCAATGGCAATTTTTCCGTCGGTGGCGGAGCGCTTTCGATCTTGGGAGAGAACTGGCCGATACCAGCGGACAGCATTACCGAGTTCGGGATCTTGAGGTTCCCGTCCTCGGTGCGCACCGTGACGTAGGTGAGACCGATGGCGAGCACGTGCACGTCAATCACGCCCAACGTGCCCGAGCGGATTCGAATATGGTCACCGACGCCAAAGGGCCGCGCGAAGAGCAGCACCAGGGACGCGAAGACGTTCCCGAGGCTCTGCTGGGCCGCGATGCCGAGCACCACGCCCGCGAGACCCGCCCCGATGAGGAGACGTTCTACGGACACGCCGATCACGGCGAACACGCAAAAAATGAGGAGCACGTAGCCCACGCCCGAGGCGATCAGTCGAACCGCCGCGCCCGCGGCCGGGATCGATTTTTGCGTGATGAGCCCGTCGAGACCGGCGGCGATCCGGCGCACGGCGAGCACGCCCGCGCCCAGCAGCACCGCCGAGGCGACCCACGCGATGACGTGCTTGTGCACGGATGGTCCGTGCACTTTTCCATAGTCGGATCCGACGACGAGCGCGGCGACCGCCACGATGCCCGCGCTGATGCCAATCAGCCAGTGGTGTTCACGGGTGCGCGGCGTCGAGGGGGAGTCTTTACGCACCATGGATAGTCACTTTAACGTTGATTCGATCCGTGAAAATTTTGTGGCGCCCACGCGCGAAGATGGTTGCGCGGGTACGGGAGAAAAATGAATCGTCGACTATCGCTTTCGACAGACGAGCTCGCCCTTGCCGATCGGCACGACGAGTGCGTCGACGCGCGAGTCACTCAGCGCTGCGTCCAACATGGGCTTGAGTTCGTCGGGGTGGCTGAGCGCGTTGTCCGCCACCAGCAAGCCGCCGGGAACGAGTCGCGGTATTACGGCGTCGTAACAAGGACCGTACACCTCCTTTTCCGCGTCGAGGAAGCAGAAGGAAATGTCACCGAGGCGATCGACGTACGAGAGGAAGTCATCCTCGACGAGGGTGACGACATCATTGACGTCGGCCGCCATAAAGGTGGCCGCGGCCAGGACCGACTTGGAGGTCATGATCTCGAACGTCGTGATGGTGTGGTGGCGCGCCCGACAGGCCAACGCTAACCACAGCGTTGAATACCCGGCGCTGGTGCCGATCTCAATCCACGATCCTTCGGGCGACGACGCCGCCAAGAGCGCGAGGAAGCGTCCCGTCTCGGGAGGGACTTGGCGAAGACGTTGCAGTCGCGCGGTACCGTCGACGCGGTCCTCTCGATCGGTCGTTTCGAGTTCGCGCATCCTTTGAAGCATCGGTGCGGGAATGTCGAGAAACACGAGGAGACCTTCGCCCTAAGAATCGATTGTTGACACCAGTAGGTTCAATTTGATGGTGACACCGATCGATCGCATAGAGAAATTCACATTGCCCTCATTTGGTTGTTGCGCGCGTCGTGGGTGACTTCGGCCAGCCCGAGCTTTTCCAACAACGGCGGAAGGTACATACCGAAACGCCCTCGATAACCGTTGCGCAGTCCGTACCATCCGCCCACGGGATTCTTTGGTGACCGGCCCCACGCCTCTACGGTGCCGTCAGTCGCCGGCTTCTTCTCGTCGGCCGCGCCCAGCGCGACCCAGTCGCCTTGGGCGACCAGCCACGCGTGCAGATCGTCGATGGCGCTTAGGTGGTACTTCAACGTGGTCGATCCGACCTGGCACACCAGCGCCGGCGGGTTGGCCAGTTCGTCGCGGTACATCGTGTACTCCGAACTGCCCGGCGGGGTTTTTAACTGCCAGGGATTTTCCTTCGTGCCTTCGGCCATCAATCAACTCCGTTCCTCGCACCGCTCGACGCTCGCCGCCGGCGATTCCATGCAAAGTATCGCAGTACGTCGGTTCGAACATGGGTTGTCGCATTGCTAGGGTCGTTTTGGGCCCCGCGACGTCAGCGCGGCGTTTACGTGGTCCTTGTCGACTGGATATTTGCCACTATAAATATTGACAGCGCCTTCGCTGGCGGCTGGATCTCGATTCCGAGGGGAGAATCGCATGGTGTCCACGTTTCAACACAAAGCCACTGTCCTGGACGCCATTGGTTCGACGCCCCTCATTGAAGTAGACGGTGTCTTCCTAAAGCTCGAGTATCTCAATCCCTCCGGCTCGATCAAGGCCCGGATGGCCCGTTACATCATTGAACGGGCCGAGCGCGAGGGACTGCTGTTGCCGGGCGACACGATCGTCGAAGCATCCAGTGGCAACACGGGCAACGCCATGAGCATGGTGGCGGCGGTCAAGGGCTACAAGATGCTGGTCGTGATGCCCCAGGGTATGAGTCCGGAACGCGCGGCTATCTCCACTGCCTTCGGGGCCCAGCTCATCAACGTCGGGAACTTTCACGTCAATGAGGCGCTGGCCCTCGCCAGTCGTCTCGGTGACCAACCCGGTCACTTTGCGCCCCACCAATTCGAATCAGAGTGGAACGTCGAAGAGAACCGAACGTGGTTAGGCCCCGAGATCATTGGACAGCTCCCGGCGGGCTGTAAGCCGGACGTGTTCGTGATGGGAGTGGGCACCGGTGGCACCCTGATCGGTGTCGGCCAGGCGATTCGCGCCGTCAATCCGGATGCGCTCATCGTGGGACTCGAACCGAGCGAATCGTGCACCATTCTCTGCGGCGACACGGGCTTGCACAAGATTGAGGGAATCGCCGATGGCTTCGTGCCGGGCATCTATCAGCGCCACCAAGAGCTCGTCGACCGCGTGGTGTCGGTGCACAGTGACGATGCGGTCGCCGAGATGCGACGTCTGGCCCGAGAGCACGGACTGCTGGTGGGTCCGAGTTCGGGCGCCAACATGATTGCCGCGCGCAGATTACGTGAAGAAATGCTGACCTCGGCGACGGTGATCACCATCTGCTGTGACGAGGGCGAGAAGTACCTGAGCGAGTACTTCACGCCCGACGTGCATGTTGCCACCGCCGCACCGTACATCAACCAGTAGGTCGTCGCGACCCTGATGCTGCCTTACATCTAGAGCGGCGTGACGTAGGCCCCGTGGATGCCGCCGTCGACGAGGAAGGTCGAGGCGGTCATGAAGGAGGAATCATCGCTCGCGAGAAAGAGCACCGCGCTGGCAATCTCCTCGGGCTCGGCGAAGCGGCCCATCGGCACGTGCACCAGGCGGCGTGCGGCCCGCTCCGGGTCCTTGGCGAAGAGCTCCTGTAGCAACGGTGTATTGACCGGCCCGGGGCAGAGGGCGTTGACGCGGATTCCCTCGCGCGCAAACTGGACGCCCAGTTCGCGGCTCATTGACAGGACCCCGCCCTTGGAAGCGGTGTAGGAGATCTGCGACGTCGCCGAACCCAATACCGCCACGAAGGAGGCGGTATTGATGATCGATCCGCCGCCGCGCTTCTGCAAGTGAGGGATGCCGTAGCGACAGCAAAGGTAGACCGAGGTCAGGTTGACGTCCTGGACGCGCTGCCAGGCCTCCAGACCAGTGGTGAGGATCGAGTCGTCGTCGGCCGGCGAGATACCAGCGTTGTTAAAGAGCACGTCGATGCCGCCGTAGGTTTTGGCCGTGGTGTCGTAGAGCGCCTTGACGCTGGCTTCGTTGGCCACGTCGACGTGCACGTAGGTGCCGTCAATCGCTCGGGCCAGTTCCGTGCCCTCGCCTTCACTGAGATCGGCCACCACTACCTTGGCGCCCTCGGCGGCGAAGCGCTTGGCCGTGGCGCGGCCGATCCCGCTGGCCGCTCCGGTAATCACCGCCACTTTGTTGTCGAGACGACCCATTGCCTAATCCTCCGTTGCTATGAACACGTTTTTTTCCTCACTGAAGCCCAAGAGTGCGTCGGGGCCCAGTTCGCGGCCGATGCCCGACTGTTTGAAGCCGCCGAAGGGCGTGCTGTAGCGCACCGACGAGTTCGAGTTGACCGAAAGCGCGCCGGTATCGATCCCGCGCGCGACGCGCAGGGCGCGCCCGACGTCGCGGGTCCAGATCGAGCCCGACAGACCGTAGGGACTGTCGTTGGCGATGTCGACCGCGTCGGCCTCGTCGGCGAATCGCGCGACCGAGACAATGGGACCGAAGATCTCCTCGGTGAAGGCACGACTGGAGCGGTCGGGCGTTTCGAGCACGGTGGGTGCGAACCAATAGCCCGCACCGTCGGGGGCGCTGCCTCGAAAGGCGACGTTGCCTTCCTCGACGTACGTTGCCACGCTTTCGCGTTGCGCAGCCGTGATGAGCGGGCCCATCTCGCTCGACTCGTCGGCCGGGTTGAGCACCCGCACCGCCTTGACGGCCGGTTCAAACAGCTCCATGAATCGGTCGTAGGCCGATGCTTCGACGAGGATACGAGAGCGCGCGCAGCAATCCTGGCCGGCGTTGTCGAAGACGGCGTAGGGCGCGCTGGCGGCCGCGCGTTCGAGGTCGGCGTCGGCGAAGATGATGTTGGCGCTCTTGCCGCCCAGTTCCAGCGTGACGCGCTTCACCTGCTCGGCGCAGCCCGCCATGATTTTGCGACCGGCGGCATTCGATCCCGTGAAGCAGACCTTGCGCACTGCTTCGTGCGTGACGAAGCGGTAGCCCACGCTGGCGCCATCGCCGGGCAGCACCTGGAAGACGTGCTCAGGAAACCCGGCCTCGAGGGCCAATTCGGCCAGGCGCATCGCCGTGAGCGGGGTCAAGGTGGCGGGCTTTAAGACAACGGTGTTGCCCGCCGCCAACGCGGGGCCCAACCCCCAACCAGCGATGGGCATGGGGAAGTTCCAGGGCGCGATAATGCCCACCACCCCGAGGGGTTCGTAGAAGGTGAAGTCGACGCCGCCCGCCACGGGAATCTGTCGACCGGAGTGACGCTCGGGCGCACCCGCGTAGTAGGCGAGTACGTCGCGCACGTTGCCCGCCTCCCAGCGCGCGTTCGCAATGGTGTGGCCCGAGTTCGCCACTTCGAGTTGGGCCAGTTCCTCGAGGTGCTGGTCCACCGTCTCGGAGAATTGCCGAAGCAGTCGCGCCCGGTCGCCCGGCGTGACGGCGCGCCAGGCGGGCGATGCCTTTTGCGCGCGATCGATCGCTCGATTCGCCTCCTCGAGGTCGTACATTTCCACCGAGGCGACCGGCTGTTCGGTCGCCGGATTGATGATCGACAACGCGCTGGTCACAGTCGTTCGAACCCTCGATAACGCTCCCAGTCGGTGACGGCGGCGTCGAACGAGGCGACTTCGATCTTCGCGGCGTGCACGTAGTGCTCGACAACTTCGTCGCCGAAGGCATCGCGGGCCACCGCGCTCTGCTCAAAGAGTTCGAGTGCCTCTTTGAGTGTGGTGGGTACACGCGGCGCGTCGGCCACGTAGGCGTTTCCGGTAAAGGCCGGCGCCAGCGGCAATGATTCCTCCACGCCACGAAGACCGGCGGCCACGAGCGCCGCGATGGCCAGGTACTGGTTGACGTCACCGCCCGGCGTGCGACACTCCAACCGGATGGACGGACCGTGACCGACGACGCGAAAGGCGCACGTGCGGTTGTCCAGACCCCACAGCATGGCGGTCGGGGCGAAGGAACCAGCGACAAATCGCTTGTAGCTATTGATGTTGGGGGCGAGGAAGAGCGATAGCTCGCGCGAGTAGGCGAGCTGTCCGGCGAGGAAGTGCTCGAAAACNNCAGGAGTTGCCCTCGCGCTGGTCGTACTTGGCCATGAAGGTGAGGCTGCAGCCCTCTTGTGCGGCGATCTCCTTGGCCCCCAACTTGAAGAGACCGTGCTCGTCGCACTTGTCGACCAGGGTGTTGTACTTGAAGGCCACCTCGTGTTGACCGAAGTTGCACTCGCCCTTGGCGGATTCCACCACCATGCCGGCGCCGCGCATCGATCGACGAATTCGACCGAGCAGCGGTTCAATTCGTGCCGTGCCCTGCAGTGAGTAATCAACGTTGTAGAGGTTGACCGGCAAGAGATTGCGGTAACCCGACTCCCAGGCCTCCTCGTAGGTGTCGTGAAAGACAATGAACTCCAGTTCGGTGCCGCTGAGGCCGATCCAACCGCGCTCGGCCAGCCGGGCGACCTGTTGCTGGAGTATCTGTCGCGGTGACGGGGCCACTGGCTCGCCCGTCATGGTCTCGACGTCGGCGAAGATGATCACTGACTTCTCGTGCCAGGGCACATTGCGAATGGTCGTGAAATCTGCCTTAAAGGCCAGGTCACCGTAGCCCCGGTCCCAGGAGGTAAGGGCGAAACCATCGACCGTGCGCATGTCCACGTCCGAGGCAAGCAAATAACTGCACCCGTCGATGGCCGCCTCGCCAATGTCGTCGGCGAAGAAGGAGGCATCCAGCCGCTTGCCCTGCAGCCGGCCCTGCATATCGGTAATGGCGAGGATCACCGTGTCAATGTCGCCGGCGCGAATCTGAGCGATGAGTTCCTTGTAGGTCAGACGACCGGGGGTTAAAGAAGTCACACCATCTCCTCATTACGTGCGCACGTTGGCGCGGCAGGGCTCGCCGCCGATACTACCCAAGTTCCGAAAGCGTGGCCGGGTCGCGCACCGTTACCACGAGGGTCTCGCGATTGTTGGTCGACGCGCGTCGGCGCAACACGCGACGAGGTGTAAAGGTCACGACATCGTTCTCGCCTGATGAGGATTTCGCCCTCGAAGTTCGGCAGGTCCGAACTTCGAAACTCCAGGATTCGCAAACGATTTAATCATTTGCTACTAGGACGCTCAACCAATATGCTCGCCGCAACGCAGTTTCGCTATCAGCGCCCAAGGGGGACGTAATGGCCGATCAGATGAACACGCCGCAGGCGGTTGCCTTAACCGACACCGAGCGGCTTCACCAAATGGGATACGCCCAGGAGCTCAATCGCCGACTAAGCAAGTTTTCGAACTTTGCCATCTCGTTCACGATTATTTCGATCCTGTCGGGCTGTCTCACCTTGTACGGCTATGGCCTCGCGCACGGCGGTCCTCCGACCATGATCTGGGGTTGGGTGATCGTCGGCGGACTGGTCATGTTCGCGGGACTCTCAATGGCCGAGATCTGTTCGGCCTATCCCACGGCGGGCGGTCTGTACTACTGGGCGGCAAAGTTGGCACCGGGCAAGAGCGGCCCCATTTGGTCGTGGTTCGCCGGCTGGTTCAACATGCTGGGCCAGGTCGCGGTGACGGCGGGCATCACCTTCGGATGCGGATACTCCGTGGCGGCCTTCCTTCAGCTCTTCACTAGCCAGACGTACTGGGTATCGGCGGGCCACGTCGTGGCCATCACCGGTGGGTTGCTCTTTCTCCAGGGCATCATCAACACTTTCGGCGTGAACATTGTCGCCGCGTTCAACAAGGTCTCGGTCTGGTGGCACCTTGGCGGCGTGACGGTGATCGTACTGTTGCTCTTCATTGCGCCGTCGTCGCACGAACACCAGAGTGCGAGCTTCATCTTCGGATCCGCCGGCTGGCACGCCTTTGGCG
>PLXU01000039.1 GCA_003151555.1 Acidimicrobiaceae bacterium
CTCGACCGACCACTGCCCCTTCTGCTTCAAGGAGCACAAGGAAATGGGCGTCGGCAACTTCTCCAAGATCCCCAATGGCCTGCCCGGCGTCGAGCACCGGCTGGACCTCATCTTCCAGGGCGTCAACATGGGCGAGATCTCGCTCGGCCGCTGGGTCGACGTCACGGCGACCACGCCGGCCAAGATGTTCGGACTCTTCCCACGCAAGGGCGTCATCGCGCCCGGATCGGACGCCGACGTCGTGATCTACGACCCCAACGGCACCCACACGATCTCGGCCGCCACCCACCACATGAACGTGGACTACTCCGCCTACGAGGGCATGGAGGTTAAGGGTCGGGCAACGACCGTGCTCTCGAGGGGCGCGGTCATCATTGAGGACGACCAGTACGTCGGCAAGGCCGGCGCCGGCCGCTTCTTGGAGCGTGGCCTCAACGGATGCCTGCGATGACGCTCGCGAGGCAGCCAACGAGGCGGAGGTACTGATGGAGTTCGGACTAGTCGCGCAAACCAACGCACCGGCCAAGAAGGTGATCGAGCTCGCCCAACGGGCCGAGGCGGCCGGCTTCACGCACTTCTGGACCTTTGACTCGACCGTCCTATGGCAGGAACCCTTCGTCATCTATTCCCAGATCCTCAGTTCCACCTCGCGAATCAAGGTCGGTCCCATGGTGACCAATCCCCTGACCCGCGACTGGACGGTGACCGCCTCGCTCTTCGCCACGCTCAACGACATGTTCGGTCCGCGCACGGTCTGCGGCATTGGCCGCGGCGACTCGGCCGTTCGTTACACCGGCGGCACGCCGGCCTCGCTCGCAACGCTCGAGCAGTGCATGAACGTCATCAAGGAGCTAGCCGAAGGCCGTGAAGCGGTCGTTCGCGACACGTCGGTCAAGATTCCCTGGGTCACCAACGGACACCTCGATGTCTGGATGGCCGCTTACGGACCCAAGGCGCTGGCGCTGGCCGGTCGACAGGCCGACGGGCTGATCCTCCAACTGGCCGATCCCTTCGTCGTCAACTGGGCCATCGAGACGGCGAATGAGGCCGTGCTGGGCGCCGGCAAGAAGACCGAGGACTTCACCGTCTGTGTCGCGGCCCCGGCCTACGTGGGTAACGACCTCGCCCACCAGCGCGACCAGGTCCGCTGGTTCGGCGGCATGGTCGGCAACCACGTCGCTGATATCGTCGAGCGCTACGGTTCGGATTCGAACGTCGTGCCACCCGCCCTCACTGAGTACATCAAGGGCAGAAAGGGCTACGACTACAGCCACCACGGCCAGGCCGGCAACCCCAGCACCGAGTTCGTGCCCGACGAGATCATCGACCGGTTCTGCCTGTTGGGTCCCATCGAAAAACACCAGGAAAAGCTCAGCGAACTCGAGGGTCTTGGCGTCGCGCAGTTCGCGCTCTACCTCATGCACGACAACCCCGATGAAACGATCGAGGCCTACGCGAACCACATCATCAACCAGTAAGGATCGAGCTTAAAGCCTCACTAAGAATTCACGCCTCGTACACCAATGCGGGTCTCTAGGAGTGCTGGCCCAGGTCCGGTCCTTTCGCACAACCGTAAGATGAATGTCGGCGAGTTGTCGCGCACTAGCCCGACTACGACGTCCCAACCAGAGATGAGATTCGATGAAAAAGCTCTTTGTCTTCGACCTAGACGGCACGCTGGCCGAGAGCAAGTCATCGCTCGGACCGGAGATAGCGGGCCTGTTGGGCGACCTGCTCAGTTTCATGAAGGTCGCCGTTATCTCGGGTGGCGCATGGGAGCAATTTGAATCCCAATTGCTCGCCAAGCTGCCGGGCGACGATCACTTCGAGCACCTTTTTCTGCTGCCCACCTGCGGCACGCAGTTCTATCGCTACGAGGGCCACTGGGTGAAGGTCTACTCCGAGGACCTAACGGCCGATGAGCAAAAGAAGATCGAAGACGCACTGCAAAAGGCGCTCGACGACTCGGGCATCAAAGTGGAGAAGGTCTGGGGCGAGGCGATTGAGAATCGCGGTAGCCAGATCACCCTCTCGGTGCTGGGCCAGCAAGCGCCATTGAGCGCCAAGGAGAGCTGGGACCCCGATTTCGCCAAGCGAAAGAAGATCTCGGCGATCTTGGAGCCACTGCTGCCCAACTTCTCCATTCGCATGGGCGGCACGACGTCGATCGACGTCACCAAGCCCGGCATCGACAANNACCTCGATCGATGTGACCAAGCCCGGCATCGACAAGGCCTACGGCATCAAGAAGCTGCGCGACCACTTGGACATTTCGTTAAAGGAGATGCTCTTCGCCGGTGACGCCATCTTCGAGGGCGGCAACGACTACCCGGCCCAGGAGGTCGGCGTCGACTCCATACAGGTGCGCGATACCAAGGAGACGGCGCGCGTCATCCAGACCGTCATTGCCTGTCTCGGCGACGGCTCGACGCAGATCAAGTCACCCGGGAGGCTGTAGTGGCACCGTTCTCGATGAAGCCGCTGCCCCTCGTCATTGAACCCGAGCCGGGCAACCCGTACGAAGTGGGCGGCATCCTCAACCCCGCCGCGGCGCGCGGACCCGACGGCGAGCTCTACCTCTTCCCGCGCATCGTGGCGGCCGGGAACTACTCGCGCATCGGCATCTTGAAGGTCCTCTTCGATCACGCCGGCGAGCCAGTCGGCGTCGAACGACTTGGCGTGGCACTGGAGCCGACGGAGCCGTACGAAATGCGACCTGACGGCGGGGGCGGCTGCGAGGACCCGAGAATTACCTACGTGCACCCACTCGAGTGCTACCTCATGACCTACACGGCCTTCTCTCCGCTGGGACCGCGCGTGGCCCTCGCGGTGTCCAAGGACCTACTCAACTGGCAGCGGTTGGGGCTCGCGACCTTCGAGCCCTACGAGGGTCTCGAGTTCGATGGCGTCGACAACAAGGACGCGACCG
>PLXU01000062.1 GCA_003151555.1 Acidimicrobiaceae bacterium
GATCCCAGTGATTTTCAAAAACTCATTCAACGTCAAGTACTGTGACGCGACGAGCGACGGTACGATCGATGCGTTGTCGTCCGACGTCACGCCGGTGTGCAGCACTCGCAAACTGGGACGCGGTGTCGCGGCCACGCTCGTTGCCGGCGCCGGTATCGAGACGACGTTGGTCGTCGTCTCGCGCGCCGCGTGTCGTGCACTGTGCGCGGGATCGTCGTCGTCGAGCAAGCCCTGCTCAATGAGTCGAAGTCGCACGACGCGCAGCGGCACGAACTCCTCTTGGGCCAAACGGATAGCCTCGCGCAAACAGGCCACGTCACGTTCGGAATAGAGCCGGTACCCTTTGAGGCTTCGTGACGGCAGCACCAGTCCCTTGTCTTCGTAGTAACGAATCTTGGAGAGCTCGATGTCGGGAAAGTCCTTGCGCAGCAGCGTGTGTACTTCGCCGATGCGCAATTTCCCCACATTCACGCTCATAGCGTTGCCTCCCAAAAAACTAACTTGTACTTGCCAATCTGCACTTCGTCGGCCGAGTGCAGGGCGGTCTCTTCCACCCGCTCGCCGTTGACGTAGGTGCCGTTGAGTGAGTTGAGGTCGCGCAAGGTAATGCGCCCGCTGGCGGTGCGCGTGAAGATGGCGTGGTGGCGCGACACCGACACGTCATCGAGCAGGATGTCGCTCGCCTCGTGGCGACCGGTCGACGTGATCTCGTTGGTGAGTTCAAACCGGGTGCCGGCGTGCGTTCCCGACGCGATCACCAGTTCATCACGGTGTTCACCCTTCGGGTCCTTGTTGGCGTCGGGGCTGAGCGATTCGTGCGCGCTGATGACCGGCACGGCGATGGTTTCGGGCGACGTGGCGTCGTGTTGAGGGGCCCCGCAGTACCAACAAAAATTTGCGTTGGCGTTGAGGATTTCCCCGCATCGACGACAGTTCACGAGTTCACCCTACAGAAATTTCTTGTGTCTCGCCGGGGCTAGTTATTGGTGAGCGACTGGTAACTCGCGGCGTCTAACAGTTCGTCAAATTCCGAGCTGTCGCTCGTCGTGATTTCACAGATCCAACCCTCGCCGTAGGGGTCGGCGTTCACCGTTTCCGGTGCGCTCGAGAGCGCCTCATTGACCGCGCTCACCGTGCCCGACACCGGCGCGTAGATTTCCGAGACCGACTTGGTTGACTCGACCTCGCCGATGGCTCCCCCGGCGCTGACGGTGCTGCCGACCTTGGGCAGATCCACGAAGACCACGTCGCCGAGCGCGTCCTGGGCGTAGTCCGTGATGCCGACGCGCACCACGTCGCTGGAGGCTCGCGCCCACTCGTGGTCGCTGGAATATCGAAGGTCGTCTGGTATCTGCATGTGCAAAATCTACAAGGTTCTCGGACCCTGTCGTCCGGCTCGAAGTGCCGCGAGCGACGGCTTGATGTACGCGAAGAGCACGATCCATGCCAACGTGATTCCCGTGATCCCCACCACCCACGTCGCGTCGCGAAAAACGTGCTGCCACGTCGCGAGGGCGCGGTGGTGAGGGTTGGTCGTGAGCAGGAACCACGGATAGCAAGTCATCAGGGCAAACGTCGAGACCTTGCCCCACCACAGGACGTTGATACGCGCGGCCCCCAACGCGGCCAGCACCAAGGTGAAGATCGAGACAATCAGTTCACGCACCAACGTGGCGATAGCGAACCACCACGGCACCCCGGCGGCGGCCGCCACCGCGAGCAGACCTACGATGACCAGGAGCCGATCGGCCACCGGATCGAGGATCTTGCCGATCGTCGACACCTGGTGCAGGGCCCGCGCGAGAAAGCCGTCAATCCAGTCCGTCGCGCCCAGGGAGGCGAGCAGCCACGCCGCGATGGCGCGGTGGTCGGTGGAAAAGAGCAGCCAGAGAAAGACCGGCAGCAGGACCAGGCGAATCACGGTAACCAAATTGGGCCAGGTCCACGCACCGGCGTCGTCGACCTCGTCGGGGCTCATGGCCGCCGGCCGCTACGCGATCGTAATCGACTGATCCAAGTACACGTCTTGCACGGCCTGGACCAAGGCTGCGCCTTCATGAATTGGACGTTGGAAGGCCTTACGACCGAGTATCAGCCCGGTGCCGCCGGCGCGCTTGTTAATGACCGCCGTGCGCACGGCCGCGGCCAAATCGTTGTCTCCCTTGGCTTCACCACCGGAGTTGATAAGGCCAATGCGACCGGCGTAGCAGTTGACGACCTGCCAGCGACACAGGTCGATTGGGTTGTCGGTGGTGAGCTCGGAGTAGACCCGCGGATCCGTCTTGCCGAACTTGAGCGCGTTGTAGCCACCGTTATTCTCCGGCTGCTTCTGCTTGATGATGTCGGCTCCAATGGTCACGCCAATGTGATTGGCCTGGCCCGTGAGGTCGGCGCTGAGGTCGTAGTCGACGTCCTTGGTCTTAAAGGCGGGATTGCGCAGGTAGCACCACAGCACGGTGAACATGCCTAGTCGGTGCGCTTCGGCGAAGGCCGCGGAGACCTCGCGAATCTGACGACCGGACTCGGGCGAACCGAAGTAAATGGTGGCCCCGATCGCCACCGCACCGAGGTCGGCGGCCTGCTGGGCCGAGGCGAAGGGAATCTGGTCGTAGGTATTGGGGTAGTTGAGCAGATCGTTGTGGTTGATCTTGACAATGAAGGGGATGCGATGCACGTAGCGACGCGAGACCGACGCCAGCGTGCCGAAGGTGGAGGCAATAGCGTTGCAACCAGCTTCAATGGCCAGGTCGCACAAGTGCGCGGGATCGAAGTAACTCGGATTGGGCGAAAAGCTGGCTGCGGCCGAATGCTCGATGCCCTGGTCCACGGGCAAGATCGAGAGGTAGCCGGTGTTGGCCAAGCGCCCGTGGCGCACCACCGAGCCCAAGTTTCGCAGCACGGTCGGAGAACGATCGCTCAAGGCAAACACGTCGCCCAAGTAGTCGGGACCGGGTAGGGTCAGCAGGTCCTTGGAGAACGCGGTGGCCTTGTGGTCGAGCAGTAGCGAAGCTTCGTCACCTAAGAGTGCGGCAGTGTCCATGCCCCAATCCTACAAGCTGCGCAACCGCGCTTCGAGGGAGCGGGCGCCGCCCTCAACGCAGTTATGCGCTAGTCAACCTTCTTCTTCGACACCGGTGTCGTGCGCCGCTTGCGATTCTTTCGCGGGGCGCCGGCCCCCAGTTCGCCCAATCGCGCGGCCGCGTCGTAGGCCTCGGGCTCAGCAATCACCACGCGCGCGAAGAGCTCGCGGGCGGCTACTACGTCACCGGCGCGATCGTACACGTCGGCCAGGGCGTACCAGAGTCGAACGTGGCGAAACGACGGGTTGCGCAGTTGCTTGGTGCCCCCGGCCCGGGTCAGCAACTCGATCGCCTCTGCGTAGAGTTGCTGGTCCGCCATGGCCGCGGCCATGACGATTCGTCCCTCGATCAAGACTTCCGCAGTGGGCTCGCTCTCTTCGAGTTGCGCGAAATCCTTTTCGACGGCCCGGTAGCGGTGGTTGGCCCGGTCACAGTCCATCACCAGCGGTAAGTGCTCGGGGTCGCCCGTGATGGTGAAGTGGGCCTTCAGGTGAATCTTGGCCATGGCCCAGCGCTCGGCGCGGTAGGCCGCCAGTCCCGTCAGTTCGCGCACCGGGGCCACTCCCGGCGTGGCGTCCGCGACCACTCGCCCGAGGCGCAGTGCCTCTTCGTAGCGCTTGCGATCGTAGGCCTCGGCCGCGCGCGTGAGGGTGGCGACCATCTTTTCGCGCATGTAGGCGGTGCCGATGAAGGCCCTTCGCACGTCGGCGGCGACGTCGCCGGGCAGTGCGTACTTGACCTTCACCTTGGCCTTGGCGGGCGCCGATACTTTCGTTGGACGGACCTCCTGAACCCACTGCGCCAGCGGGTCGGGCGTGAACCCGGCGCTCGGCGTGGTCTCCATCGAAGGTCCCTCACTGCGGATGCTCACCGCACCACGACGCGCCACGCCGCCCCAACCTTTCTTCTGGCCGTAGGTGTTGGCTCGCTGGCGCTCGATCTCTTCGGGGGTGAGTTCGCGGGGTGCGGGCTTGACTGCGCGACCCTTGGCGGGATATCGCGGTCGATCGTTGAACGAGCCGCGACCGCCGCGTGGCGCTGCACTGGGACGACGGTCGTATGAGACGCGTTCATCGCGCTCGTATCGCTCAGAGGTACGTCCCGCGTNNTCCCGTCACCGGGGCGCCTTCGCGTCGCGGATTCGTGGGTCGGGCGTCGCGGCGAGTGGGTCGCGCGTCGGGACGGGGCCGTCGTTCGCGGTCACTCCGCTCGCCTCGCTCGTAGGCCGGGCGAGCGTCGGCGGCTCGAGCGTTACGCGGATCGTCCTCGCGTTCGCGGCGTTGCCCGCGCGCCGGGTTGGCCCGCGACGGGTTCGCAGTGCGCTCGATACGTCGCTCCGCACCATCACGGGGCGGTCGTGGACTGGCCACGCCCTGACTCGCGCGCCGTGACGTGCCCGCCCGTGATGTGCTCGACCTCGGCGGGCCGTCGCGACGGCCACTGCCCGCTGATCGACCGGCGCCCGAGGCGCGACGGGGTGCGGGCTTGGCAGAAGGCATCCGTTAATCCTACTGGGGCCCCGCCTTTAGGAAAGGGGCTACTTTTTGCGCGCGGGGATCAGCCGCGCGAACCGCGAACGGTGGACCTTCATTTCGGATTTGCGGTCGCCCACCCAGTGGCCCACGGGCAACAACTCCACGTGGAAGCGATCGCGAAAGGCGCCCCAGAGCCCGCGCGGCTGCCAGATAGCCACGGCCACGGCCACCGTGCCGAAGATGATGAGGTACCAGGCACCCTGCTGAGCCAGGGACTGTTGGAGCGCGAAGAAGATGATGCAACCGAGAATTGGACCCTCGATGGTGCCCAGTCCCCCGATCATCGAGACGAACAACATTTCGGCGGCCCACTGCAGGTTGAACTCGTTGCCGGTCTGCAGGTAGGTCTGGCTGAGCGCCAGCACCGCGCCGGCGGCCCCGGTGCCCGCGGCCGCGATGAGAAAGACCAGCCGGCGAGCCGACGTCACCTTGGCGCCGGCGCTGCGCGCGGAGACCTCATTGTCGCGGATCGATGCCAACACCAATCCGAGGCGACTGCGCAGCAAGAAATACGTCGCCACCACCACGATGAGGGCCACCCCCCAGGTAACGAGGTAGATCAAGTGCTGAAGCGATGTCGGGTTCATGTTGGGCATGCCGGGCAGCAGCTTGCCCGTGCCTCCGCCCAGGTAGCCCTCATTGACAATGATGATGCCGGCCGTGCTGGCAACCACCCAGGTCGCCACCGCGAAGTAACCGCCGCGCAGGCGAAAGAGTAGGTAGGTGACGGGGTAGGCAATGACCACGCAGGTGAGCGACGCCAAGGGAATTGTGTAGAAGGGGTTGACGCCCTTTAGGGCAAAGAAGAGCGTCGCGTATGCGCCCAGGCCAACGAAGGCCTGTTGACCGATCGAGACCATGCCGGCGTAGCCGGCCAGGAGGTTCCACATGGTGGCCATGGTCACCAGGATGAAGAAGTTCTGCAGCACCGTGGACCACTCCGCCGGCACCACCCACGGCGCGACGCTCAACAGCACCACGATGAGTAGTGAGCCAACCAGCGTGTAGGCCGGTGAATGGGTGGAGCGGCGAACGCGGAGCAAGCCGTTGCCGGCGTCGGTGGAATTGAAGACGGCGCTCACGCCAGCGCCGTCTTCTTGCCGAACAGCCCCTGGGGGCGAACGGCCAGGACAATGAGGAACAGGAAATTGCCGAACAACACCTGGTACTCGGGATTGATGTGCGCACCGAACTGTTGGGCGATGCCGAGGGCGATGCCGCCCACCAAGGTGCCCCATAACGATCCAATGCCTCCGATCACCACTGTCTCGAAGGCGAAGAGCAGATTGATGCCGCCCGAGGTGGGGGCGAATTCGCTCATCATTCCGTACGCAATTCCAGCGAGGGCGACCGTGGCGAACGCAATCGCCGCCGCGATGCCGAAGATGTGTTGGTAGTTCGTGCCACTCAACTGCGCCGCCTCGTGGTCGTCGGCCACCGCGCGGATGAGGCGACCGGTCCCACTCTTGGAGAGAAAAATCTGCAGCAGGGCGAGCACCAACACAGCCGCGGCCAACACGGCCAAGGACACGTACGAAATGTAGATAATGGCCTGCGGGTGCCAGGACTTCACGATGAGGTCGCCGATGTTGACAATCTGGCCGTTGGACGAGTAGATCTCGAGCAGGAGGTTCTCAATGATCACCGAGAGCCCGAACGTGACGAGCAGGGTGGTAAAGGGATCTCGATCAATGCTTTTTTGGATCAGCGTGCGCTGGACAACGTAGCCCACCAGACCGAACAGCGGCGCGACCACCACGAAGGCCCAGACCTCGGGTATGTGCGCGTGCGGCGTGAGGAAGACCGCGACGTAGGCCGCCACCACGGCGAGGTCGCCGTGCGCCAAGTTGATGACCCTCATGACACCGAACATCAACGAGAGGCCGCAGGCGAAGAGGGCGTAGAACCCACCGACCAGTATCCCCTGAATGATCACGTTGAACCAGATCACGTGCGCTCACCCGGTTTCGTCGACGCCGCGCTAATTTCGCCGCCGAAGTAGGCCCGTTCAATCTGCTGGGACGTCAATTCATCGGGCGTTCCGGTAAGCGAGGTCTTGCCTTCGAGCAGGCAGTGTACCCGGTTGGCCACGCCCACGCCGAGCGTGACGTCCTGTTCGACCAGCAAGATGCCTACCCCGTGGGCCACGATGTCGGGGATGAGGGCGTAGATGCGCTCGATGACGATGGGCGCCAGGCCCAACGAGAGTTCGTCGAGCAGCAGCACCTGGGGGTTGGCCACCAACGCGCGGCCAATGGCGATCGCCTGTTGCTCGCCTCCCGAGAACTGCCAGGCCCGCTGGCGGCGACGCGCCTGCATCCAGTCAAACAGTTCGTAGACGCGCTTGATGTCGAAGGCGCCCTTGGACGCGTGGTGCGCACCCACCTGCAGGTTCTCCTCCAACGTTAAGGAGGGAAAGAGCCGGCGCCCCTCGGGAACCAGTGAGATTCCTAAGCGTACGCGACGCTGGGGCGCGAGCCTGGTCACGTCGACGCCGCGAAACGAGATCGTGCCGCTGGTCTGGCGGTGCAGTCCCGCGACGGTGCGCAGCAACGTTGACTTGCCGGCGCCGTTGGCCCCCA
>PLXU01000143.1 GCA_003151555.1 Acidimicrobiaceae bacterium
TCGCCGGTCAGTCGGCCGCGGTGGGCGATGAGGCCACCGGCCACGTTCTGGGTGTCGTCGACGTCGAAACGACCGGTCTCGGTGACGATGGTGCCGGTATCGCCCACCTGACCACCGGACTCGGCGTAGAAGGGCGTGGTGTCAAGAAATAGCTCGCTGGTGCCGCCTTCACCCTTGAGCAGCGCCAGCACCGTTGTCTCGATGCTGTAACGCGTCAGGTCGCGGCCCACGAACTCCGTCGTGCCGTGACGCTCCACGAGGTCGCGGTAGTGCGCGTCGTCCGCGAGATTGAGGGCCTTGGCGGACGAGCGGGCCCGATCGCGTTGCTCCTTCATCGCGGCGTCAAACGCCTCGCGCTCGACGCTCAGTCCCGACTCGGCCACGATCTCTTCGGTCAGTTCGATCGGGAACCCGTGCGTGTCGTGCAACTTGAAGGCCACGTCGCCCGGAAACGTCACGTACTTATCCTTCAGTCTTTGATCGCGGGCGCTCTCGAGCAATGACAAACCAGTGCGCAGTGTGCGCGCGAAGCCGGCCTCTTCGCGCTCTAAGACCGAGACAATGAGGTCACGGTCCTTGACGAGCACCGGGTAGGCGCCGCCCATCTTCTCGATGGTGGCGTCCACCAGGGAGGCGGCCAACGCCACGTCCGAACCGGCCCGTCGGGCCGTCAGGAGCGCGCGGCGAATGATGCGGCGCAGTACGTAGCCGCGACCCTCGTTGGCGGGCAGGACGCCGTCCGAGACCAGCATGGTCATGGCCCGGCCGTGCTCGGCGATGCGACGAATCGCGATGTCGGTCTGCTCGTCGCGACCGAGCGGCGTATTAATCGCTCGCGCCGCGGTCTCGAGCAGTGGCGCGAAGAGGTCGGTGGAGAAGACCGAGTCCACGCCGTTGAGGATCGACAGGGTCCGCTCGAATCCCGCGCCGGTGTCGATGTTCTTTTTGGGCAACTCGGTCATCGATCCGTCCGCCGACCTATCGAACTGTGTGAAGACCAGGTTCCAGAACTCCATGAAGCGGTCCTCACCGCCGTGGGCCGGGCCGCCGTCCGCCCCGAAGTCCGGCCCCTTGTCAAAGAAGATCTCCGAACTGGGGCCGCAGGGGCCGGTGCTGCCCATTTCCCAGAAATTGTCCTCGTCGAGGCGCTGGATTCGCTCGGGTCGCACGCCGATCAAGTCGCGCCAGAGCTCTTCGGCCGCGTCGTCGCTCGTGTGCACGGTCACCCAGAGCTGTTCGGGATCGAGACCGAAACCCTCGGTGCTCAGGCCCCAGGCGTACTTGATGGCTTCTTCTTTGAAGTAGTCGCCGAAGGAGAAGTTGCCCATCATCTCGAAGAACGTCAGGTGACGCAACGTGGTGCCGATGATGTCGATGTCGACCGCTCGAAAGCACTTCTGTATCGACACCGCGCGCTTGTACGGCGCGCTCTCGCTATCTAAGAAGTACGGCTTGAAGGGCACCATCCCCGCGACCGTGAAGAGTAGGGAGGGATCGTGGGGAATGAGACTGGCCGACGGGACGACCGTATGGCCGTTTTGCGCGAAGTAGTCGAGAAAAATCGATCGAAGTTGGGCCGCTTCCACCCGTTTACTCTACCGTTGGCCCATCAATCTCCGGGTTTATCGGCTCTCTCCTCGCCCGCCACTGCTCGACGATGGCCCGCTCACGGCCGTGGGTCGAGGGGTCAAAAAATACCGAACCGATCAGGCCGTCGGGCAGGTACTGCTGGTCGACCCAGCCGCCGACGAAGTCGTGCGGGTAGTCGTAGGTGAGTCCGAAACCCACTTCGCCGGCCCCGCGGTAGTGGTTGTCGCGCAGGTGATCGGGCACGTCCGCCTGTCCGCCCGACTGCACCGCGTGCGTGACCGCGCCGAGGGCCCGGGTGATCGAGTTGCTCTTGGGCAGCAGGCAGAGCGTCACCGTGGCGTGGGCCAGGGTGAGGCGCGCTTCGGGCAGGCCAACAAACTCCACGGCCCGCGCGGCCGCTTCGGCGACGAGCAGGCCCATGGGGTCGGCCAATCCGACGTCTTCGCTGGCGAGAATGACGAGGCGGCGCGCCAGGAATCGGGCGCTCTCGCCACTCTCGAGCAGGGTGACCAGCCAGTAGAGCGCGGCGTCGGGGTCCGAGCCACGCACCGACTTGATGAACGCGCTCACTTGGTCGTAGTGGGTATCGCGCGACTGGTGATAGAGCCGCCCGTCGCGCGCCTGGGCCACGTGACTGACGTCGACCGCCGCGTCTTGACCGTGTTCGGCGCGGGCCAAGATGATGGCGGTGTCGAGCGTCGTGAGCGCTGCGCGCGCGTCACCGTCCGCCGACGACGTGATTGCCTCAAGGGCCTCCTCGCTGATCTGCGCGTCGCGCAGCGCCAGTCCACGCTGCACCAGTTGGACCAGGTCCGGCTCGCTTAGCGTGTGCAGGCGCCACAACGTCGAACGACTCATCAGCGCCGCGTTCACCTCGAAGTATGGATTCTCGGTGGTGGCGCCGATGAGGACGATTTCGCCGGTCTCAGTCGCCGGTAGCAGCAGGTCCTGCTGGGACTTATTGAACCGGTGCACTTCATCGATGAAGAGCACCGTGCGCTGGCCCTGCTCGCCGAGGCGCTCGCGCGCCCTGGCCAGCGCTTCGCGCACTTCCTTCACGCCACCGTTGACCGCCGAGAGGCTCTCGCTGGCGTACCCGGCCGAGCTCGCCAAAATGCGCGCCAGGGTGGTCTTGCCGGTGCCGGCCGGACCCCACAGGATCATCGAGGTCAGCTGCTTGGCCTGCACGAAACGGCGCAGCGGCCCGTCGGGACCCACCAGGTGGCTCTGTCCGACCAGTTCATCGAGCGTACGCGGGCGCAGCAGTTCGGCCAGTGGTGCGGCCTGACGGAGGCGCTGGGCGACGGCGTCGTCAAACAGTGACGTGGCTCACGTACCTTTGGTGGTCTTTAAGTGCAGATCGCGGATCTGTCGCGCGGAGATGCTCTTGGGCGCGCCGGTCATGAGATCGGCGCCGGACTGGGTCTTGGGAAAGGCAATGACCTCGCGGATGTTTTCCTCGCCGGCGAAGATTGCCACCAGGCGGTCGATGCCGAAGGCGAAGCCGGCGTGCGGCGGGGCGCCGTACTTGAAGGCGCCGAGCAGGAAACCGAAGCGACCCTCCGCCTCCTCGTCGCTGATGCCCAGGGCGGTGAAGACCCGCGACTGGATGTCGGCGCGATGAATGCGCACCGACCCGCTGCCCAGTTCCCAACCGTTGAGCACCAGGTCGTAGGCCTNNAACATCGGGAACTCGGTGACCCAGACGTAGTGGTGCGGGCCCTCGCCCACCGGCTTAGAACCCAGGGTCACGCGCAGCGCGCCGAGCACCTTGCACGCGGCCTCGTACTCGTCGGCCACGCACAAGATGATGTCACCCACCTGCGCGCCGTCGACGTTCGTCACGGCCCGTGTCTCGGTCTCGTTGAGGAAGCGGGCCACGGGCGAGTCGAGGCCGTCAGCGGTGATCCGGAACCAGGCCAGTCCCTTCGCGCCCAACTCCTTGGCCAGATCGGTCAGTTGGTCGAGCCGGCTGCGCGTGAGTTCCGCACCCCCGGGCACCCGCATGGCCTTGACGGTGGGCGCGCCGAAGGCCTTCACCTCGGTCGAGGCGAACACCTCGGACAG
>PLXU01000030.1 GCA_003151555.1 Acidimicrobiaceae bacterium
CGATGGAATTGGGCTGTGACGGGGTCCTGGCGGCGTCGGCCATAAATCGGGCGCTCGACCCGGTCATGATGGCCGAAGCCATCCGCGACGGGGTGCGGGCTGGCTTCCTGGCCCAGCGCGCGGGCCGTATTCCGCCCCGACTTCACGCCGAAGCGTCCTCTTCGGCGCTCGGTCGGCCAGATTTATTCGTCGAGTAGGTCAAAGCGAAACTACACTCGTGTAGTACATCGCGGTACTGTGTTCATGCCTTGGTCGGGAGGGGCTTCGAATGAAGGATTCTATGGCAACGGGATTTAGCGGTCCGACGGTATGTCGCCTCACTGGCGTGACCTACCGTCAATTGGACTACTGGGCGCGCACCAATTTGGTGACGCCCTCGGTCACGTCCGCCAAGGGCAGCGGTTCGAAGCGCGCCTACAGTTACGGCGACGTACTTGAAGTAAAGGTCATCAAGTCCCTGCTCAACTCCGGACTTTCCCTCGCGCGCACCCGCCAGGCGGTTGAGTGCTTGCGCAGCGCCCTCGGCGTCGATCTCGCCTCTTCCAGCCTCGTGATGAGCGACGCCGGTTCGGTGCTCGCCAAGAGTGACGGCGACCTGGTGGACCTGCTGCGCGGTGGCCAGGGTGTCTTTAACATTGTTCCGCTGGCGGGCGTGGTCGCCGAGCTTACGACCATGATTCGTCAATTCCAGATCGTGACGTCGGAGGAGGGGACTCGTACGGCGTGACCCATCAGGCACCGAGCGAGGAGTCTCGCCGCCGACACCCCAGTTTCGTGGTTTCCGAGAATGCGCAGTTTGCCCACCCCAGTGAACGGGTCTTCGCGAGCCTATTGAGCCTCTACGGCCACGACTGGGTCTACGAGCCAATCGAGTTTCCGCTGGCCTGGGATTGTGATGGACATCCCACCCGCGGGTTTCGTCCGGACTTCTTCCTGCCCGAGCGCCACCTCTTCATCGAGATGACGGTGCTCGACCAGCGGCTGGTGACGAAGAAGAATCAAAAGATCCGCCAGTTCCGCGAGCTCTACCCCGAGGTGGAACTCATCGTGGTCTACCAGCGCGACTTCAACGCGCTGATCCGCCGCCACGGCCTTCACGTCACCGCTCGACCCGCCGCATAGAGTGAACGCATGAGTGATCGGCGCCCGTTTTTGTTCGACGCCCACGTCGAATTAGGGGCCAAGATCGTGCCGTTCGGCGGCTGGGAAATGCCCCTGGCGTACGCGACGGGCACCGTGGCCGAGCACCTGGCCTGTCGGCGCGACGCCGTGGTCTTTGACGTCAGCCACCTGGGCACCGTACGCTGCGACGGGCCAGCCATGTTCGACGCGTTGCAGTCAACCCTGACCAATGATCTCCACAAGATCTCGCCGGGCCGCGCGCAGTACACCCACCTGCTCAATGACGACGGTTTTGTGGTCGACGACATCATCGTCTGGTGGGTGAGCCCGAGCGAGTTCGACGTCATGCCCAATGCCTCGAACACCTCGGGCGTGACGTCAGCGTTGCCGGGCGAGGACGTGACCTCGCAGCGCTGCGTGCTGGCGGTGCAGGGTCCGCGGGCCCGACAAAAAGCAGCCAGCGTCGACGCCCGCTTCGGCGAGGTTGACCGCTTTCGGGTGACTCGCTTCGACTACCAGGGCGCTGAAGTGCGGGTGGCCGGTACGGGCTACACCGGCGAGGCCGGCCTCGAGATCGCGGCCCCCAACGAGGTCGCCGAACGGTTGCTGCGCGCCCTGGTCGCGGCTGACGTCACGCCGGCCGGCCTGGGCGCGCGCGACACGCTGCGCCTCGAAGCGGCGTTGCCGCTCTACGGCCACGAGCTGAGCCTCTCGTCGACCACGTTGGAGGCACGCCTCGGCTGGGTGTTGGGCTGGGACAAGGAGACCTTTCGCGGACGCGACGAGGTACTTAAAGAGCGCGAACGCGGCCCGGCCCGCCTGCTGGCGGGCGTGACTGCGAACGGCCGTCAGCCTTTGCGCGACGGCGGCGAGGTGTTGATCGACGGAGAATCAGTGGGCCTGCTCACGTCGGGGAATTTCTCGCCGGTCCTGGAGCGCGGCATCGGCATGGGACTCTTGGCCGGCGAGTTTGAAGAGGCAACGCCGGTTACGGTGGCGCTGCGCGGTCGTGAGATCGCCGCGTGTATTACGACACTGCCCTTCGTGCGAAAGGTGAAGTGACGTGGCTGATTATCTGCCCCACACGAGCGACGAGGTCGACGAGATGCTCGGATTTCTCGGCATGGATTCGCTCGAGCAACTCTTCGCCCATATTCCCTCGGCCATTCGGCTCTCCCAGGGTCTCGACCTGCCGGCGGGCGTGAGCGAGCCCGACGTCGCGGCCAATTTCGTGCGTTTCACGGACGCCAATCGGGCCCAGGCGAACCAGATGCTCTGCTTCGCCGGCGCGGGGGCCTACGACCACGAGGTGCCGGCCGTCGTCAAGATGCTGAGCGGTCGCAGCGAATTTGTGACGGCCTACACGCCCTACCAGCCCGAGGTGGCCCAGGGTGTGCTCCAGGCCATCTTCGAATACCAGACGCTGGTCTCACGTCTCAGTGGGCTGCCCGTCGCCAACGCGTCACTCTATGACGCGGCGACGTCGATGGTCGAGGCGCTCAACATGGCGTCGGGGGCCACTGGTCGCCAAAAGATGATGATCTCGGCCGGCGTGCACCCCCACTGGCGTGGCGTCGTGCGCACCTTCGCTCGCGGTACCGGTCACGAAATCGTGGAGGTGGCCCAGAAGGACGGGGTCACCGACTGGGCCAGCGTCGACTGCGCCGGCGCGGCGGCCATCGTCGCGTCCTACCCGAATTACCTGGGCGTCATGGAAGACATGAGCGAGGCCAAGAAGTTGGCCCAGGCCAACGACGCGCTGTTGGTGTTGGGCGCCGATCCGGTGGCGGCCGGGGTACTCAAGACGGCCGGGCAGTGGGGCGCCGACGTCTTCGTTGGTGAGGGCCAGGCGTTCGGCACGCCATTGGCCTACGGTGGTCCCTACCTCGGGCTCTTTGCCTGCACGAGCGAACTGATTCGGCGCCTGCCGGGGCGAATTGTTGGCCAGACCGTCGACTCCAACGATCGCCGCGCCTTCGTCACCACGCTGCGCGCGAGAGAGCAGGACATCCGTCGTGAAAAGGCCACGTCCAACGTATGCACCAACCAGACACTGATGGCCGTGACCGCCGCCATTC
>PLXU01000067.1 GCA_003151555.1 Acidimicrobiaceae bacterium
GGCTCGTGCGCGTGCACGTCGATCGCGAAACCGAAGTCGGACGGCAAGTTGCCGCTGACTTCGACCCAGTTGTCGCCGGCGTCGTCGCTACGCATGACGTCCCAATGTTTTTGCATGAACAACACATCGGGACGCGACGGATGAAGGGCAATGCGGTGCACACAGTGCCCGACTTCTGCGTCTTCGTCGGGTATGCCCTCGGAGTGAAGGCCGTGGTTGATCGGTCGCCAGCTCTTGCCGCCGTCGTCGGTGCGAAACGCGCCGGCCGAGGAAATGGCGACGTAGATTCTTTTGGGATCGCTCGGACTCACGAGGATCGTGTGCAGACACATCCCCCCCGCCCCGGGTTGCCAGGAGGCGCCCGTCGCGTGCGTACGCAGTCCCGAGAGTTCTTGCCAATTTTCGCCGCCGTCGCGGGAGGAGAAGAGTGCCGCATCCTCCACCCCGGCGAGCACCTCATCGGGGTTGGTCAACGAGGGCTCGAGGTGCCAGACCCGAGCGAATTCCCACGGGTGCGGCGTGCCGTCGTACCACTGGTGAGTACCGGGCACGCCGTCGTACTTGAATTGGTTGCCCACCGGTTCCCACGATTTGCCGCCGTCATCGGAGCGTTGAATTAGCTGTCCAAACCAACCGGTCGACTGCGACGCGAAGATCCGGTTCGAGTCAATGGGCGAGCCCTTGACGTGGTAGATCTCCCAACCGCCGAAGAAGGGGCCATTGACTTCCCATTTATCACGCTTACCATCCGACGTCAGGATGAATGCGCCCTTGCGTGTACCTACCAACACTCGCACGCCGCTCATGCGCGCTCCTCTCCCCCAGTGGTCACGATCTCTCGTCCCCCAGGAGGGGACGTTCGCCCGTTCGTGGTGAGTTTATCTAGGCCAGGGACTCGATCACCGACTTTTTCCTTCGTGGCGTTAGAACCGACCATCAATCATTTCGGATATTCTCATCTGCCAATTTCCTGGTCCACTTGTCGCGGAAATTACGTAAACACCGGCTGTGACACTCGCAGTTGCGCAAAGCGATGAATGCCTATCGAGGTACTTGCGAATGTCTGTTGACCATAACGGTTCGAATCCCGTCAGCCCGTCAGGGCGCGAGCGCATTGGGCGAGGAGACGATGGGCGTGACGGCATACCGGTTTTCGGGGTCCCTAACGCTGCGCGCGCAGGAGTCCAAACCGGGGGCGCCCACCGCAACGGTGAAGTTAGAACTCCCGTAGATCTCCAGCAGAAAGAATTGAACGTGAGCCGCGACCTCAAGGTTGGCAGTTTCGTTGATGCCCGACTACTCAGCGTCGATTGACCAACGGCCCCCGTGGGCGATCGCAGCGAACGACCAAACCAGAAAGGCGTGACGCATCGACATGAATGTTCGAAACAAGAAGAGGGTGGCACGAGACGTCAAAGCGATCGTGGAATTGATTGTGCAAACGAGAATACGTCATCCGGATCGTATTTTGCTTTCACCTTGACCAACCTATCCAAATTGGAGCCGTAGTACGCGCTCTGCCAATCCGAGAGATTCGGATCAATATAGTTTTGGTAGGCACCCGTTTGAGGATTAAACACGTTATTCCCCAGCCAGGTGAGCCACTCCTCACCGGCGGCGATCACCGACGTGGGCGTGTAGGTCGACCAGGAATACGTCGCTTGAATGCCCGCCAATTTGTCGCGGTGCACGAAGGCCGTCTGGTCGCTGTTCATTCGGTTGATGGCGCCGCCGTAGGCGTCGAAGGCGAGACCCCCGCCAATGCTCGGCGCGTGACTCTTCAAGTTGACAACGGCTTCGACTATCTGCGCGTTTTGCATCGCGGTCATTGGCGCATCCACGTAGCTGGACTTGGCCGAATAGGCCTCGCGGCTCAATTTCCCGCCGGGACTGTGCGATGAGAGATGACACGCGGCAATCGTCAGGCCCGGGCATCCTGCTTCGATCTGCATGGCACCGATGTAGTCGTTGGATCCGCGAAAGTTACTCAAGGGTGCAGTGCCGATCGCGGACCGCAGCGGTGACAGCAAACTGTCGAGGGCGGACGGTGAACCGCAGAACACGCCGCTCACCTGGGCCAAGTAGCCCGACGGGCCCTCCGAGAGCAACTGACAGTTGGACCACAGTTCGTCGGGCATCGACACCATCCACTCCTGCCACGCGCCCAACATCGTCACCGCGGCCGACCACGCATACCGCAACGTGAAGAGGGTCACTTCGGGCATCGGGTGCACTGAGAATTCGAACGACGTCGCCACGCCGAAGTTCCCTCCGCCGCCGCCGCGGCAGGCCCACAGGAGGTCGGCGTGGTCCCGGCCGTTCGCCGTGACGTGTTGCGCGTCGGCCGTCACCAGATCAATCGATTGCACGTTGTCCGAGGTCAATCCGTACTTGCGGCCAAAGACGCCAATGCCGCCGCCCAACGCGAGCCCGGCAATACCCACGCTCGGACACGATCCCCCGGGCAGCAATCGGTTGTGACTGCCAATGGCGTTGTACACGTCGATAAGTTGGGCCCCGGCGCCAACCGTGGCCGTGTTGGAGCGCGTATCAACCACGACCGACGACATTCGACTGACGTCGATGACCAGCCCGTCGCAGTTCGAGTAACCGCCGTAACTGTGTCCGCCCGATCGGGCCGCCTGGTTGATGGCGTGGGCGGTCGCGAAGTCAATGCACCGCGCGACGTCATCGGCGGACGCGCAATACGCAATGGCTCGCGGATGAAGCCCTACGAATTTTGCGTTGTAGAGCAGACGGTCGACCGCGTAACCGGGGTCTGAAGGCACCACCAGCGTTCCGTCCATCGCCGCACCGAGCGTCGACCAGTTCATCGTCGTCGGCGGACCCAGGGTGGTAGACGTCGTTGACGGCGGCGCCGATTGCGTGCCGCAGCCCTCTAGGAGTGAGGCGCTCACCACTGCGCCGGCCGCCAGGGTACCGATCTTGAGGCCCTGGAGCAAGAACCCTCGACGATCAAGTGAGGGTTGGTGATCCACGTTGTGACGTTATCGGCAACCGAGAACTGCTTCTCGTATTGACGCGATCACACGATCCACGTCGCGCGAGGGCGAATTCGCTTCGGTCGCTACTCCAGTGGCGATGCGGTGGGTTGTCGATGACGGGCCGCGACGGCGGCGATGGCGCCCAAGCCAACCAGCACCCCCACGACCTGTGAGAACGTCAAGGACTGGCCGAGGATGGGAATGGCCGCCACGGCGGCCACCAGCGGGTTGAGGCAACCGAGTATCGAAGAGATCGACGCGTCCACGTAACGATGGGACCAGTTCATGATCAGATGTCCGCCGCCTGGCACTACCGCGAGCAGGACGATCCAGGTCCAGTCGCCCAGCTTCACCTGACCAAGTGACTGGCCCGAGATAAAGACGATCGGGGTCACCGTCAGCGCCGCCATGATCGTCACGCCCGCCGTGTACTCCAAGGCGCCGTGCAGTTCGCGCGCGTGCTTGGTCACCAGCCAGTAGGCCGACCAGCACAACAGCGATCCGACCGCGAGTAGGTCACCGAGGGCCTGATGACGGCTCGACGCGCCCGGTCCGAGAACCGTCGCCAACACGCCGAACATAGCCAACGCAATCCAAAAAACGTCCCAGCGGCCCAGTCGTTCACCGAAGAGACGTCGCGCGGCGAGGATTACCAGGATGGGCTGGAACGCACCGATCACCGTGACGTCGACGACGCTGGCTAGTTTGACGGCGCTATAGAAGAGGGCCATGTCACCGGCCAGAAACACGCCGCCCAGCCAAGACGCGCGCACCGTGGCCCACGTCAATCGCCGACCCGAGAGGTAGGTAATGACGACCAACAACGCGGCGCCGAGCCACAGGCGGTAGAAGGAGAGGACGAGACCGGGCGCAAAAGTCAGCGCGGCGAAAATCGCCCCGAAGCCCCACAGGATTGCCGCGAGGACCGAGCCGCCGAGACCAATCGTCTGATTGCGTGCATCGGAATTAATACGTTCTCTGTTCGTTCACGGCGCGTTCACCTTGTTGGTGGCCACCAATCGACTCTAGCGTTGGCCGTACCTTCAACGCACCGAGGCCTCGCTCGATGAACGTGGTCGCCAACGTGGCGGGCCTGGAATTTCGTCTTGGCGTGCAAGTTAAAGTTGTGTACGTGAGCAAGCACCGTAACGGCGATCGCGACGTGACCTAACTTATGCAGCGTTCGACCGAGGCGGCACCGACCACGTGCGCCGGTCACTAGGGCCCGACCATGGATTCGAGTTCGCCCATTTCATCTGACGCCATCGCGACGGAAGTCTCCTTTCGTCCGTTCGCCTTCGCCAACGCCACTGCGATCTTCCTGCTGATTGGCGCCACCTCTTCGCTGTACGGGCCACTGCTCATCAGCTTCTCGCACAAGTTCCATATCTCGTTGCCCGAAACGGGCATCCTGCTCAGCGTCAACTTTGTGGGGGCCTTCTTCGGGGTGCCGCTCGGCTGGCTGGCCATCAAGCGATTCACCGGCAAGACCGTGCTGTGCGCAGCATTGCTACCCATGGCGGCCGGGGCCACCGGCGTGGCGCTCTCAAGTTCGTGGACGCTCTTCTTGATTTGCGCGTTCATCGTCGGCGTCGGATTTGGTGGGGTGGACTTCTCACTCAACACCCTGATGGCGCGAACGGCCCTCGAGGGTCGGGCCCATCGATTGAGCTTTTCCAACGCCGGGTTCGGACTGGGCGCCGTCGTCGGACCACTGCTCATCATTGCGTTGCGGCCGCACAATTTTCCCCTGCTGTTCGGTGGCATCGCCGTCGCGGCACTAGTGCTGTCGACGATGAACCAGGGATTGCACGCGCCACCGCTACGGGCCGAAACCAAACAACGCGAACTCTCCATGTTGAAATCCCAGCGACGCCCAATCCTGGCGACGTTCATTCTCGCGTACATTCTCTACGTCGCCGTCGAGACGAGTTCGTCCGGTTGGATTGCCTCACAGCTTCATCGCGAGGGTTACTCGGCGTCCATCGCCAGCCTGGTCACCGCCGGATTCTGGTGCGGACTCACCCTGGGTCGAGTGGTGGGCGGACCATTGCACAAACGCGTGGGCGACAAGGCGCTCGTCCTCGTCGGGCTGAGCCTTGCCTTGCTGCTCTCCCTGGTTGCGTACTCCAGCGTCCTCGCGCCCTACGCTTACCCCGTACTGGGCCTGGTCATCGCGTCGGTCTATCCAATGGGGCTGATCTGGTACACGGTTCTGTGCCCGCACGACAGTGATGGGTTGGCCCTGTTGATTCTCTTTATGATGTTCGGCGGCGTGATCGGTCCAGGGGTCGAGAGCCTGATGGTCTCCGCGTTTGGAATACACGTCGTGCCGCTAGTAATTGCCGCGTTCGCCGCGCTGGACATCGCGGTCTTCGCTAGTGCGATTCGCTTTCGACCGCTCTCCGGCCCCTAGCGCCTACCGGCGACGAGATCCGCGACGGGTAGGGTCGGACGCTGTCGCGACGAACCGCGAGATCGCCTAGTCCTCTTCAGCCTCGTCGTCATTTTCTTTGTCCTTACCGAGTTTCTTGGCCGCCTTCTTAGCCGCTTCGAAACGCTCGGCAATGTCGTGCTGCACGGGACGAATCACGCGCTCGGCCTCCTTGATCTGCTGAGCGATCATCTGCTTGGCCGGTTCAATGACCCGCTCGGCCCCCTTGAGTTGCTGGGCGATCTTCTGCTTGGCCGGTTCCATGGCGCGCTCGGCCTCTTTGATCTGCTGGGCGATCAGCTGCTTCACCGGCTCCATAGCCCGCTCGGCGTCCTTAATCTGCTGGACCAACATCTGCTGGAGGGGACGCATGGCTTCGTCGAGGTAACTGCCGAATCGCTTTTGCGCCGCACTTCGCGAAATCCCCAGCACTTCACCGAGTTCTTGCCAGGTGGCGCCGCGTGAACGGGCGACCTCGACGTTGAGCTCGATCGCAATCTCTTCCTGTTCGATTACTAGTCGGCTGTTGTAGATATCGGTCAACGCGGTGACCTTGCCGAACGCCTCCTCGGAGACGGGCAATTCACGGTTCTTTTTGGCGGGCTTTTTGCTCATGTCCCATTGTAGCATAAATTCGTAATTGTAGAGTTAAGTTGACAAAATATGTAGTTGGTCTGATGGATCTTTCCTGGTCAACACTGGTCCACCAAAATTCCCTCCTGCCAAACCCTCCGCAGTATTTTGGCTTGGCGGGTTTCAACTACAACGCTCGAAGACGCGATCAATCCCGATCTACGTGCTTAACGTCGCGAGGCGCAGGAGTTCAAAGAGGCGGTCCACTTCGGCGCGCGTCTCCTCATCCAAGTGGTAGCCGAGGGGTCCGCGAGCGAACGTGGACGCCAGAACCCCCTGGCGCTTGAGGATATGTTTTTCGATGGCCACGTAGGAGTCAATCGACGTTTGCAGATCAATCAGCAGGCTGAGCGGTCCGCTGATGGCGTACGCCAGTGGCCAGTTGGCCGAAGCGAGGGCGTCCCACATTTTCTGGACGGCCCAGCAGACTTCGGCGCCCGGCATCGTGCCGACGGCTCCTCGCCGAAAACTGTCGACCAGGGCCACTCCCCCCGTGCCCTCGAACACCCGGGCCTGGCCTCGCGTGGCGTCACGTATCTTGGTGACACGCTGACCGATTGGGGGCGCCTCGGGCTTGAAGTAGATGCGCTCGCCGTACGTGGCCAGGAGCTTGGCCTGCACTTCGATGCTGAACGGGCGGCCCACGTACCCACTGGCGTCCTGGATCACCAGGCCGATCGACATCGAGTCGGCGACGGCGGAGTAGTAGCCGTAGAGGGCGTCATCGTCGAGCACCACCGAGATCGGTGGGATCACCATCGCCGCGTCAGCGCCGACCGCTTCGGCGTGGCGGGCGTGCATCACCGCGGTGTTGGTACTTTCGGCGCCGCAACTGATGACCGAAATCACGTCGCGTTCAATCGCCACCCCGACCACGACTTCGCTGAGTTGATGGCGCTCGGTCTCACTGAGGCGTAGTACTTCGGAGACCATGCCGGTAGTAAGACCCGCGACGCCTTGGTTAAGGACCCACTGGCACTCCTTGATGAGGGCCACCTCGTCAATGGCCCCGTCGTCGTCGAATGGGGTTTGAATCACCGGCAGCACTCCGGCGAGTACCCGACTAGTTGACACGGCCCCTCCTTTCCAAAATGTCGTCGACGGCGGTGGGGAACGCGAGCATGACGTCGCCTACGCGCGCAACTGTCCGTCCACTCGACGAACGATACCCAACGGGTTGTCCTCCTTGATCGACTCCGGCAGCCACGCGTCCGGCACCGACTGGTACGAGACGGGACGCAGCCACCTGCGCATCGAGTTGGCTCCCACTGACGTATGCAGCGCCGACGTGGTGGCCGGATGTGGGCCGCCGTGGTGCATGGACCACGACACCCCGACGCCCGTGGGATAGCCATTGATGATCACCCGACCGGCGAGCTGACGTCCTAAATCAATGAGTACCGGTCCCCAGTCATCGTCGCTTTCGGCGTGCACGGTGAACGTCAGGGCCGGCTCGAGGTCGCTCAATGCCTCCAGGAGTCGCTCGCGTTGCGCGTAGCGCACGACGATCGCCACCGCGCCGAAGCATTCGGTGTCCAGGATCGAGGCGTCCGGGCCGCTCAGGGTGTCGAGCGCAATTTCGACCAGCACGGCGCCCGCGCCCGAGGGCCCCGAGCCGCTCGAACTCCTCGCCAGCACTTCGACACCTTGGGTGTCGAGCAGCGCCGCCACGCCAGCGTCGTAGTGCTCACGAATCGCGCTACTCAGCATGGTGGCCCCGGCGCTCGCACTCATGGCCTCGCGCGCCGCGCTCACCACTTCGTCGCCGTCTCGCCCACTCGGCACGAAGAGCAGGCCCGGCTTCGTACAGAACTGTCCCGCCCCGAGCGTCACGGAGGCCACCATGGCCGCGCCAATCTCACTGGCCCGGGCGCCGGCCGCGCGCGGCGTGATCACCAGCGCGTTCACACTACCGAGTTCACCGTAAAAGGGAATAGGAACGGCCCGCGCCTGCGCCCGGTCAAAGAGGAAGCGACCAGCGCGGTACGAGCCGGTGAATCCCACGGCGCGCACGTTGACGTCGTCCACCAGCGACACGCCCGCCGCCACGCCGAACACGCACTGGAGCAGATCGACCGGTGCATCAACTTGGCTCGCGGCACGCTCGAGGGCGCGTACGCAGAGTCGCGACGTGTTCGGATGGGCGGGATGGGCCTTGACGATCACGGAGCATCCGGCCGCCAACGCCGACGCCGTGTCGCCGCCGGGCACCGAAAAAGCCAGCGGGAAGTTCGACGCGCCAAAGACTGCCACCGGTCCGAGTGGCTCGAGTTGACGGCGCAGGTCGGGCAGCGGTCCCATGGGCGTGTCGGTGGCGTGATCAACGCTGGCCTCTAAAAAACCACCATCGCGTACCACCGAGGCGAAAAACCGGAACTGGAACGACGTGCGGCGCAGCTCGCCCGTCAATCGTCCCTCACCGAGTCCCGTTTCCTCGTTGGCGGCGGCGATGATCGCCGCGCCGTCGTCGTCCAGCGCCTGGGCCATGGCTTCGAGCAGGCCTGCGCGCCACTCGAGCGAGCGGGTCGCGAACGTCGTGGCGGCGCCCAGTGATCGTCGGCCCATCTGCACCACCTCTTCGACGCTCGTCTCGTGAATGCCGAGCGGCGTCGCCACGCCGGTGACGGGATTCGTGCTGAAGACCTCACTCACGCCGGTCCCCTTCGTCGTGCGCGGAGCGCGAAACCAGTCGGCGTCCGGGGTCGTTGGGCTGTACTCACGAGGTGAGGACGCGAAGGGAGCGCCCGCCATTGGGATCGAAAAAATGAAGGTTGTCGGTAGTGAGACCGAGAGTGATCAAACTGCCCTCCACGACGTCGGTGCGCGCACTGAGGCGAGCGACCACGCGCGAACGCTTGCGAACCGTTTCGGCGTCGCTCGTGGGCAGGGCATCGAGCACCACGTCGGTGTTCGACGTGATGGCCAGGTACGCCAGTATCTCGGAACCGAGTGCCTCGCGCAGGTCGACCCGGGCCCTAAGGAGATCGTCGGTCGTCGAATTGTCAGCCACCAGGTCCTCGGGGCGAAAGCCCAATACCACCTGACGTCCGATCCACTGTGCCAGGGCGTGGGTGCTCCGGTACTGCTCGGGGATGAGCAGCGACTGGTCGCCGAAGTGGGCTCTCGTGACGCCTTGGCCTTCGTCCAGGTTGGCCAGGATCAGGTTCATCGGGGGCGAACCAATGAAGCCGGCCACGAACTCGTTGGCGGGGAAGTCGTAGAGGTCCTGGGGGGTGTCGACCTGCTGGAGCAGTCCCCCGCGCAACACGGCCACGCGGTCGCCCATCGTCATTGCTTCGGTCTGATCGTGGGTCACGTAGACCGTCGCCACGCCCAGCAATCGCTGAATTCGCGCGATCTCGGTGCGCATCTCGACGCGCAACTGCGCATCGAGATTCGAGAGCGGCTCGTCCATCAAAAAGGCCTGGGGCTCACGCACGATGGCCCGGCCCATGGCGACGCGTTGACGCTGGCCGCCCGAGAGCGCCTTGGGACGGCGGTCCAGATACTCATCGAGGCGCAGTATGCGCGCGGCCTCACCCACGCGCTGGGCAATCTCCGCCTTCGCCACGCCGCGAATCTTGAGGGCGAAACCCATGTTCTGCGCGACCGTCATCTGGGGATAGAGAGCGTAGTTCTGAAAGACCATGGCGATGTCGCGGTCCTTGGGCAACACGTTGTTCATCACCGTGCCGCCGATCGCGATCGTGCCGTCGGAGATCTCCTCGAGGCCCGCCACCATGCGCAGCGCCGTCGTCTTGCCGCAGCCCGACGGTCCCACCAGCACCATGAACTCACCGTCGGCGACGCTGAGCGAGAGGTCGTTGACGGCGGGCACCCCGTTGGCGCCCGGATAAATCTTGGTGACTCGCTCAAAGACGACGTCGGCCACGACACATACCTTTCCCCGCACTCAACGTGGCGGTGGCGCCAGGATAAACCTTCATCGGTCGATCCCCATGGTGAGACCCTGGATGAGGAAGCGCTGGAAGCCCAAGTAGACCAGCATCGCCGGCAGCGCCGACACCAATGATCCGGCCAACAACTCGGGGATCGAAGTGGTTCGTCCCGCCGCCAACGCCGCCAGTCCCACGGTGATGGGCCGCTGGCTGGGGTTCTGCAGGAAGAGCAGGCCCACCAGCAGGTCGTCCCAAATTTGAATGAACTGCAGCACCGTCACCGTCGCGATCGCCGGCAGGGCCATCGGCAGGATGAGACGGGTGAGCACGCCGGTGTAGCCCAGTCCGTCGACGATGCCCGCTTCAATGAGCTCGTCGGGGATGCGACGAAAGTACGTCGTAAAGAGAAAAATGGAAAAGGGCGTGCCGAGCGCCGCGTAGACAATGACGGCGCCGAAGTAACTGGTCGTCAGTCCCAGCTTGGCCATGTTGACGAATTCGGGCATGAGTATTGCCTGCAACGGGACCATCATGGCGCTCACCACGGTCAAGAACACCACGTTCGAGCCACGAAACTGGAGCTTGGCGAAGGCGAAGCCGGCGGCCCCGCCCACGACGAGCACGATGAAGATCGAGGCCGAACAGATGATGGTCGAGTTGAGCAACTCCTGATAGATCGGCAAGGTCTGATTGAGATCCTTCCAACTCTGCAGCGATGAACCACGGCCGATCAGGTACTGGCTCTCGGTCTTAAAGCTGGTGACCAGCATCACCACGAACGGGTACAGCATCACGCCGGCGACCAGGATCATGACCACGAGCAGTACGGCGCGCGCGACGCGCCGGCGAATCTGACGCGGCGTCAGTTTGGGCGGCGTGGCGACGTGCGCCGGCGTGACGAGCGCGGTGCTCATCAGTCCTTCGCCCCTAGCAGGCGCAGTTGAAAGACGCCCACCACGCACATGATGATGAAGAGAATCAAGCCGTAGAGGGCGGCTGTGCCGAACTGGGCCTGGGCGAAACCGGTCTGGTAGACCAGAAACTCCATTGTCGTGGTGGAGTAGCCCGGACCGCCGCCGGTCATGACAAATATCAGGCTGAAGAGCGCGGAGAAGGCCGAGATGATCGTGATCACGAAGGCCAGCTGGATGAACCGGGTGAGGTGGGGAATCGTGATGTGGCGAAAGATCTTCCACGAGCTGGCGCCGTCTATGCGCGCGGCCTCTTCCTGACTGGGGTCGAGGGTGGCCAGCCCGGTGAGAAAGAGCATCGTGTTGGTGCCGATCATGGAGAAGATGAACGTCACGCCGAGCGCGATGAGGGCCGTCGACTCATTGCCGAGCAGATTGGTGTGCGAATGAGAAAAGCCCAGCCAGTCGAGCATCGAGTTGAGGGTTCCCGAGTAGGCGAAGAAGTGCTCGGCCACGAGACCAATCACGACCCACGAAATTGCCGTGGGCAAAAAATAGATCGAGCGGAAAATCTTCCAGCCGGCCACCTTTTGGTGCAGCAGCACCGCGATGCACAGCGGAATGCCCAGCGCGAAGGGCACCGACAGCAAGAGCAACGCGTTGTTTTCCAGCACTCGCCACATCGTCGGATTGTGGAAGGCCTGGGTCCACGCCGACGGACCTATCCAGGTCGTCGTCACACCGTTCCACTCGGTCATGGAGTAGTACACCGCTTGGCCAATGGGAACAACGATCAGCAAGGTGATGAGCACCAGGGCGGGCAACGTCAAGACGAGGCCCATGCGCCGGCGACGGCGGGTCAACAGCGACGTCGAGTACGTGGGGCGAAAGCGTGACCCGGCGCGTCTCGGTGTGCGTCGTAGGTCCAGCGCCGATATCGCCATTAAACCGTTGCCCCTTGCTGGCTAGACACGCCTGGCCCGGTGCTGTGAGTGCACCAGGCCAGGCGTGTGATGTTGTTATCTATCCGGCGTACGCCTTGCCACGTTGGCTGGCCGGCAACTGTTGCCACGTCTGCTGCATCTTTTGCAGGGCCGCCGAAGGCGTTGTCTGATTTGCCAGTACGGTCGTCAGCTCGCTGCTACCGGCATTGACGACGTTGCCCTGGGTGACGTTGTCCAACATTGGATACACCGTGAGGTGCTGTTGGGTCACGAAGTTCAACATCTGCTGGTTGACCGGGTTGGTGGTCGTCGTACCCTGCAGGTCGGGAATGAGGCCGGCCTTGTTGATAATCGCCGCCGCCGCCGGGGTCGTCATGAACGTCTCGAACTTGTAGTCGTCCGCTAAGTGCTTGGAGTAGTTCATGACGCTGATGCCGTCACCGGGGAAGTCGACCACGCCCTTGATGGGCTTGGCCGAGAAAGGTGGCACGAAGGCCGCTACCTTCGATCCCATGGCCGCGGTGTACGTCGCCGTGTCCCAGGTGCCGTCCATGATCATGGCCGCCTTGCCCTTTTCGAACTGCTGGATGTTGGTGGTGTTGGTCAGCACGTCGGGGTTGGTGCAACCCATGGTCTTGAGCTTCTGCCACGCCGCCAGCGACGCTTCGGTGGTCTTGGACGTCCAGGGGATCGAGCCGTTGTAGAGGCTCTTCCACTGGGCCACCGAGTAGTCACCAATCATCATGTAGCTGAGGTCGTACCAGGGGTAAAACTCGGCGCCCAGGGCTTGGCCGCCGTTGCCGTAGGAGAAGGGCGTGACGCCGATCTTCTTCAGCTTGGTGCAGGCAGCGTACAACTGCGTCCAGTCGGTGGGCACCGACGTGACACCGGCCCGGGCAAAGAGCGCCTTGTTGTAGAAGCCAATGTAGAACTGGGTCTCCAACGGCATTACCAACGGGTCCGACGTACCGGTCATGCCCGGCGTCATCCACTGCAGTCCCTCCATCTTGCTCAGGGCCGTGGCCGACACGTGACCCTTGAGGGGCTGAATCATGCCCGAGTACTGCAAGGCGTACAGGCCCGTCCACATGACCGCCAGGTCCGGCCCGCTCTTGGACACGTCCGCCGACTGCAGCAGCGGGAAGTAGTTGTCCGCCGGCTCCGACACCACGTTGACGGCGATGTTCGGATTCTGCACCGTGAATGCCTTGGCAATGGCTTTGATCGCCACGGCGTTCGACTCCGTGCCATAGTTCTCCCACAGCGTTAACGTCACCTTGCTCGACGACGCGCCAGCCAACATCGGAACAGCGACAAGAACACTGCTAGCTATTAGCGCGGCGGCGAGAAACTTCGCTGGGTTTCTCCTCCAATTTTTTCTCACATCAGTCCCCTTATACCCTTCAATTCACGACAGCCGCTCTGGCCGCCGTTCCTAGACCAACGTGTGCGTCGGTCAAGACCTTCCCACCACGGGCTCTTCGAGCCGCGGCGTCACCCCTGGCGTACCCGCCAGAAAATCAAAGTCGCACCCGTCGGGTGCCTGCTGCACGTGCGCGAGGTACATGGCTTGATAGCCGCGCGCGTCGCTTCGTTTCAAGTCGCTGCGCGCTCTTCGCCGATCAAGTTCAGGTCCGTCAACCTCGAGATCAATGGTCCCGGCGTCGGCGTCCACACTGATCATGTCGCCCGACTCCACTAAACCAATCGCGCCGCCCACGGCCGCCTCGGGCGCCACGTGTAGAAAAACCGTGCCGAAACTAGTGCCGCTCATGCGGGCATCGGTGACGCGCACCATGTCGTTGACGCCCGCGCGCAGCACGCTCTTGGGCAGCGACACCATTCCCCACTCGGGCATGCCCGGCCCGCCGACCGGACCGGCACCGGCGAGCACCAGCACCGACGTTGGATCGACGTCATCGTCCGACGACGTTGCCTCGGCCACGTCGACCGCGGATCGCATGACGAGCGCCGGACCTCGATGGCTCAGCAATTGAGTCGTCGCCGCGCAGCGCTTGATGAGGGCCCCGTCGGGGGCGAGGTTGCCGTAGACCACGCGAAACGCTCCGCCGGCGTCCAGCGGATCTTCGAGCGCGCGGATGACCTCACCGGTGTTCGCGGCGTTTCGGGCCCATTGGTCACACGTTCGTCCGTCGGCCATCACCACGTCTGGGTCGAGCCTGGCGCCCAACGCTCGCCACACGCTGGGCGTACCGCCAGCGCGGTCGAAGTCTTCCATCAGCCCGGAGCCGGTTGGTTCGATGTCCACGAGCACCGGCGTCGACCGCCCGGCTCCGTCGACGTCCTTGAGTCCGAAGGTCACGCCCAGACGACGCGCGAGCGCCGTGAGATGGATGACGGCGTTGGTCGAGCCACCAATCGCGCTCAGTACCTGGGCTGCGTTGACGAAGGCTTGGCGAGTGGCAACGCTCGCGGGCGTGACGTCGTCTCGCACCATGTTCACGATGCGAAGACCCACCGCCCGGGCGTAGTCCAAGTGGCGAGCATCGCCGGCCGGCACTGACGTCGAACCGGGCCACGCGAATCCCAGCGTTTCGGCGAGCGCGCCCATCGTCGAGGCGGTTCCCATCGTGTTACAGGTACCGCGTCCCAGCGTCAGCGCAACTTCCAACTGGGCCCACTCCTCGTCGCTCAGCGTGCCAGCGCGACGAGACTCCCACAGGCGCCACAGATCCGTGCCCGTCCCGATCCGTCTCCCCTGAAAATGGGCACTGGGCCGCGGCCCAGCCGTGACCAGCAGGGTGGGCAGGTTGGTGCTGATGGCGCCCATGAGGGCGGCCGGTACCGACTTATCGCAGGCCGCGAGGACGATCACGGCGTCCAGGGGCTGGCTGCGCAACGACTCTTCCACTTCCATCGCCACCAAGTTGCGGTACAACATGGCGGCCGGCTTCATGAGGTCCTCGCCCAGGGACATGACGGGGAATTCAACGGCCACGCCCCCGGCCTGGGCGACGCCGGCCTTGATCGAAGGGATCAAATCATTGAGCGGCTGATTACAGGGATTAAGGTCGCTGGCCGAATTGGCCAGGCCAATGACGGGCACACCGCCCTTGGCCGACACGCTTTGGCCCCCCATGGCCAGTGCGACGCGCGCGTCGAGGGCAACTTCGTCGTCGCCACTCAACCAAGCATCGCTGCGCAGCTTCATCGCAGGGGAACCCCAAGGCCCTTCGCGCCGGCCAAGGACATGACGAGGTCACTTTCGCTGCGCTTGATCCATTCAATAGATATGGCGGCGCGACGCACTTTTTCGCGCACGTTCCCCACCACGTCTGAGGAGAGATGCTGTCCGGCCGGATACACGGCGCGAGCGTTACGAAGTCCGTACTTGGCGTAGACCGGCGCCGCGACCAACACCGTTTCGACCACTTCGTGTCCGCGCACCATGCCGCCGAGAGAGTCGGGGGCCTCAAGATAGATATCGATGGGCGTCTCGGCGACCGCGCGCACTTCGCACAGCTCCATCAACGTCATGTCGGAAGGGATATTGATCGTGCTGGCTCCGAGTTTGGCCAGCATTCGAAACGCGACGGGATTGGACGGCGCCAATACCGCCGACGCCTTCCAAACAATGTCGCTGGGCAACTGATTCGCCGCGACCAACTCACCGACGATTTCCAAGAGGCCCAAATCGGCGACCAAAAAACCACGGATGCCTGATTCGAGGGCGCGGTGAATGTCTTCGAGGGCGTAACGAAGTTGGTGCAGGCCGCGAAGGTGACCCGACATCGATCGGCCCTCCGACGCGTGTACCGCGCCCCCGGTGCCGAACTCTTCGCGAGGGCCCACAAAAAGGCTTACTTCGATACCGCGGTCCGCGCCCATGGCGGCCATCTCACCCAACTCCTTTTCACTCAACAACATGGCGCCGCTGCCCTGGGAAACGCGATGCACGGTGACACCCAACCGGTCCGACTCTTCAATGACGGCCGCCATGGCGGAGGGATTTTCCACCGACGGTATTTCCACGCGCATCTGGGCACCATCGGGGAACCGAGCCACGCTCAAGGAGAGCTCCAACTTGTGAAAGCCGACCGTGTCGTCGAGCGCTCGATTGCCGGCTGGCGTCCCGGCGCCCCTGATCTCATTTTTGTTGCTCATGATCCCCCTTTGATCACTCCAACACCAACAGATCTGCGGCGCTCAACGGATCGTCCGGATCACATCGGGGCCACAGCCCGGTTGTCGTTACACACTCATTACCAGATTCACCGACCAAAAAGGTATCCTCGACCTTCGCTCCCCCGTGCAGGCTGGGATTCCAGGCAACGGCTACGTTTTGCTCGATTGGTCGTGACCAGAAGGCCGAGTGCGTGGCCTCGGGCGAAAGTTCGAATTCGCGTTGGGCGTAGCCAATGGGGCCTCCCTGAAAGTGATCGCGCCACGCCTGGCCGTGACCGACGTCTCGATAGGCACGTGAGAGCGCACCGTAAGCGTCGCCCCAGGTGGCGCCCGGAGTGCTCGCCAACAGCGTCGCGCGCGCGACCGACGACACCAACGCGTAATCGTCGCTCAGTCGTTGGTCGGCGCTGTTGGTCGCCATGCGAGTGGCCGCCACGTGCAGGCCGCTCCAGCGCACCACCACCACGGCCATCAAGAGTTCATTCACCACCGCGCCGCACATCATGGGGTGTCGAAACGTCTTGACGCGATCGTCACCACCAACGATGAGGCAGACCGCCTCGGCACCGATGGTTTCCAGACCGAGCTGAATCTCGCCGGCCACCGAGAAGTCCGCGGTTATTCCGGGCTGCCACGCACGAACGGCCTCTTCCAAGACTCGCGCCGACTCGGCGCCGAGCCAACGCAACATCTCGCGCTCGCCGCCCGAGAGAACCATGCGAAAAGCAGTGAGCTCGGTCGAGACGTCCGTACCCAGACCAACGTCACTGAGGACATCTGCGTGATCGTGCTCGGCCGCGGCCAAAGCGGCCTTGGCGAAACCGTTCTCTTCGTACCAGGGAACCGCGACCACCTTGAAACCCAACTCTTCGAGTTCACCTTCGGCCGCGAAACGAGGGATCTCCACCGAGCTGATGAGCAGGGTCGGCTCCTTGGCGTCGACCAGCCAGACGGCATCGAATGCGGCGGTGCGGTCAATGGGTTGAGAGACCCCGCCCGTGGCCCAGGCCACGGATCCCGACGTGCCCAAGATCAATGGCGCGTCTCCGTGGACCCGTCGAATCGCCCTGAGCGCTTCGCGGGCGTGTTGCACCCTTGCCCGGCGGTGCTCCCTCGCATTCGGTATCACAGAACTCCGTTCGTGAATGTTTACGTTATCTAACCATAAAGTTTCCATCGTGGCCAGAGATTCCCACACATAATTCAAATTTCTGTATTGTGTTCGCTAATGCCGAATTTAGAGACGACTGATCGGTACCAGGTTCGAAGCGTGGCGCGGGCCCTCGAGATGCTCGAGGCGGTGGGCGAAAGTGGCGAGACGGGTCTCACCCTTACCGAAATGGCCCAGCGACTGGACATGGCCAAGAGCTCTACCATGGCGGCGGCACGAACGCTGGCGTCCTTCGGATTCCTGCGCATCGAAACGCCTGGTCCGCGTTACCACCTCGGCCTCGCCCTCCTGCGCTACGGCGATCTGGTGGCCCAGATGACGTCACTGGGAAAAATCGCACTGCCCCTGCTCAATGAGCTCACCGAAGAGACGGGCTTGACCTCGCGCCTGGCCATCAACGAGGAGGGCTACCCGGTTTTCATCGAGCGCGTCGACGGGCGGGGATCGGTTCGTTTTTACACGCCACTCGGTCAACGTGAGTCGCCGCACAGCACTGCTGCGGGTAAGGCAATCCTGGCCCAGCTCGGCGAAGAGCAAGTCCTTCGCATTGTGAATGAAACTGACCTGGTTGCGAACGCGGCCAACTCCCTCACGACGATTGACGCGGTACTGAATGAGCTGAAGTACGTGCAATTGGTTGGCTACGCGATTGACAACGAAGAAGAGGCTGACGGCATCATCTGCGTGGGCGCACCAATTTTCAATTACAACGGACACTGTGCGGGCGCCGTGAGCGTGACGGGTCTCAAGGTCGACATCACCCAGCGGGTAATCGGGCCCTTGTGCACCACCGTGCTCAGCTACGCCGAACGGATCTCGGCCCTCATTGGCAACGTGCGCCTCTGATGAGGGCCGTGGTGGTTGCGTCGCCCGGCCACGTGGCGCTGCAAGACATACCCGCACCGCTAGCCGCGCCGGGTGAACTCCTGATCCAACCAGTTGCTTGCGGCATGTGCGGCACCGACCTCGAATTGATCGATGGATCGATCGACCCCGCGTACGTGCGCTATCCGCTCGTCCTCGGTCATGAATGGGTTGGTCGGGTGCTTGACGGCGATGGTGAGCCCACGGGCGGCCCCGTCGCCGTCGAAGGCATCATTCCCTGCGGGCACTGCGTCGAGTGCCTGATTGGCGCGACGAACCGTTGCGAGACCTACGACGAAATTGGTTTCACCCGGCCCGGGGCGCTGGCCGAGTTAATCAGCGTGCCCGAAGGTCTGGTGCACTATCTGTTGCCTTCCGTATCCATGCTCGACGCCGCCCTGGTCGAACCAATGGCGGTGGTGTGGCGCGCGCTGGTACGTACTGCCATTCGTCCCCGCTCGACGTGCCTGGTGATTGGCGATGGCACGGTGGCGATGTTGGCGGTGCACTTACTGGGGCGCTTTGATCCTACGCGCATATCCATGTTGGGGGTACGTCCCGCCCAGCGTGAACTTGCCCTGCGAGCCGGGGCAAATGAGTTCCTCCTCGAACCGTCGGACCAGCGCTTCGACGTCATCATCGAGGCGGCAGGTCACGCGGAGGCCGTCACAACGGCCCTTTCTTCGATCGCTCGAGGTGGATCGATAACGTTGCTCGGTCTGCCACCCCACGGCACCCAAGTATCAATTGTCCCCGATGATTTTGTCAATAACGACATCACCTTGCAAGGCAGTTTCGGTTACACGCGCCAGCCCTGGTCCGACGTGGTCGCACTACTGAACGACGGTGAGGTCACGCCATCATTTCTCGTGACCCACACCTTTGGCATAGATGATTTCAATCTCGCCATTGAAACCCTGCGTACTCCACCACCCGAGGCCGCGCGCGGCAAAGTGATGATGCTTCTCAACACGTAGCGCATCACGCGCACTACCACGTGTGACAGGGGCCGCTCTGCGCACCAGGGCACTTAGTCGAGCTATTCGTAATGGCGTTGGTCGTACTGGTTTGCGACAGACCGGCCCCGCTTAGGTTGGCGCCGGACAAGTTAGCGGACATTAGATTGGCGTTGAAGAGATTTGTGCCCGACAGGTCAGCCGACGACAGATTGGCGCTCGACAGGTCGGCACCCGAGAGATCAGCGTGCGACAAGTTGGCGTTGGCAAGATTCGCACTGAAGAATTTCGCCCCAGCGAGGTCGGCGTGCGACAGGTTGGCGCCGTGCAGTGAGGCGAAAGCCAGATTCGCGTCGGGACCGATGAGATAGCCGTTCACCAGTTTCCATCCGGCGGGCAACGTGGGATTGCCCTTCACGAGACCGGAGGTTACGAAGCTCAAGTCGGCGCCGGAAATTCGGGCATTCACAATATTGGTGCCGTAGAGGTCGGCGCCGGACAATTGAGCGCCGTTGAGATTTGCGCCGGGGCCAACGAGGTAACCGTTGATGAGGTCCCATCCGGCGGGCAGTATGGGTAAACCGACGACTGACCCAGAGGAAACGTTGTTCAGGTGGGCACCGGACAACTCGGCGCCTTGCAAGTCAGCGCCCTTTAGGTTGGCGTTCATTAGGTCCGCATTCTCCAAGTTGGCGTTCTTGAGATTGCGGCCCGTCAAGTTACAGTTGGCAAAATTGACGCCGGCGTGCGGCTTCGCGTGACAGTTCACGCTCAGGGCGTTCGCGCTGGGCGCGAGCGTCCACAGAGCGACGCCAAAACCAGCGGTAGAGAGAAGTAGCACGACAAGTCCGCTCCAGCGAGTCAACGTCAGTCGGTGCACAATGGGCTCCTTCCGATCGATAATGCGACTTCGAGATCCCGGCTATGTCGATGGAGCATACATCTAACTTTGAGTAAAATTCTGCTCGATCTTTTCGGGGATTGTCATCGCCAAACGTCAAAGAATTTCGCGACCTTGTCGCCCGGTCATTTGGTCGAAATAGCTATTGCGGCTAGGGAAATCTGACCGAATCGGCGCCACTCGGAGCAAGCACACAGCCCCTACTCGTGGCCCCGATTGAACGCGTCAAGGATTAACGGGCGTCCAGCATGGCCAGCACTTCATCTTGCGTAAGGGCCCCCGGAGCGCGTCGCTCAGCCGCCAGCTGATTGGCCAGTGTCTGCAATAACTCGTTGACCGGCGTGGCCACGCCGAACAATCGTCCCTGCATAACTATTTCGCCCGTCAAGAAGTCGGTTTCTACGGTACCGGTCGCCCTTGACATGCTCTGCCACGTCGATCCACCACCGCGTTCGGCGCCGCCGATAGGGCCGTAGTTCAGGAGTTGGCCGCGGCGCTGCGAATCTTCGTCGTGTCGCACGTAATCAATGTTGGCGGCCCTGAGCACCGCTTCTCCTTCGTGCGTCGCGAGTTGCGAGAGCACGCCCGAACGCGCCGTGTACCCGCACACGGCTTCCACGGCATTGCCCAGATTCATGAGCAACTTGCCCCACTTCCAACGCGCGATATCCTCGCGGACCAGCGAATCAAACGACGACGCACTCAACATGCTGGCCAGCTCATTGATGCGCGCATCCGAACCAGTGGGCCAGCGACCCACGTCCAGTAAGCCACTCATGGGCGACGAGTTGACTTGCACCACGCCCGGCTCCAGGTGTGTCGCTGGCAGCATCACACACATCCCGTAGACGTCACGAAACCATCGCAGCGCCACCCGCTCGTTTTCCACGCCATTCTGGCCGCAGACGATCGCGGTCGTCGACGGGGCCACCAATGCGAGATGGTGCAAAGCCTGCATCGAATCCTGACTCTTGACGGTCAAGATCACCAGGTCGCTCGCGCCGATCAACAGTTTGGCGGGATCATCGACAGCCGGAATCGGCAGGGTCACAATCTCGGCCGGTGTCTCCAAACGAATTCCACGCGCGGCGATGGCCGCGTAATTGTCGCCGCGCGCGATGAAGGTCACGTCGTGACCGTGCTGAAACAATTTCGCGCCAATCACTCCCCCGACGGCCCCTGCCCCAAAGACAATCACTCGCACGTGTTCATCCTCGCACCGTCACTGCGCCGCGCGGGCTGCCTCTTCACGCTCACGATTGTTATCGTTCCCCCAAAGTCATGTGCATCACGTGCAAGCCCACCAATCCCTGCTCGGGATGATCGAACGCCTCGGGGATCGTGGTGAGAATCGTAAAACCTAAGCTCCGCCAAAGTTGGACGGCGGCGACGTTCGTCTCGACGACCGCATTGAATTGGATGCTTCGGTAACCGCGCTCGCGCGCCCAAGCAAGCACGTAGTTTCCGAGCGAGCGTCCGACCGATTGACCCTGATGGTCGGGATGAACCATGAAGCTGGCCGTCGCAACGTGCGAACCGCGGCCGGGTCGGTTGGGACCCATCTTGGCCGAGCCCACGATGACGTCGCCCTGTACGGCGACCACGGTCAGCCCGGGAGGTCGCTCCATCCACAGGTGTTCAGCCTCTTGTACGGAGAGATCCGCCGGGTACGCGTACGTCTCGCCCTTGTCGACGATCGAGCGAAAGAAGGGATAGATATCCTGCCAGTCGACGTGACTAGCCTCCCTGATCACCATGAGCCGTGAGTGTAACGGCACCCGTGTCATTCGAACCGCGCACGGTGATGCAAGCAGGCGCAGGACCATAGACCGTCAGTGTTTCAGCGTGATTGCGTGAGGCGGACCCGGTCATTCTTCTTTACGACCATTACTTCGAAATCTCTTTCTGAACTCTTTTTTCGAGTGCGCTGGAGTCCGATTTAATCCTTGTAGTAGACCGGTTACAAGTGCACACGCACTCCCTTCCAATTACTCACGCGAGGATGGTTACTGCCAATGAAGAGTTCAATCAACAACAAATGGAGTTTCACGGCGATTCGTTCGGCTCTCACGTCGACACTCGCGCTCGCTGCGACCACTGCGCTGCTGGTTACCGGGTTGTCAGTCGTCTCGGCATCGGCGGGTGCCGCGCTCAAGGTGGCGCACGCCACTGCGGTGTGCAACACCACCGTGTCGGCCGGCACCGGAACGGTCGTCGGACCACTTATCGTGGGTGTCACTGCAGGCACCACCAAGATCACGCTTGACTGCAATGACGCGACCAACGCGGCCATCGTGGCGCAGGCTTCCCTGCTCAGCGCGATCGGCACGACTGCCGTTTCCCAGTCGGGTGAAGCCGATACGGGCGCGTTCGGCGCGTTCAACGCCAGCGCCACCGATACTGGTTGTCCGGCCGCCACGGCCGGCATGTGCACCGTGGCCATCTATTCGGTGCCGGCTACGTTTGCGTCGGCCGATGCCAAGGGTGTGTGCCCGCCCAGTCAGACCCAAATCAACGCCGGATTGTTCGCCTGCGCGTTGGCCGCAGCGACTGCCGGAGGAGTGCCCGTCACGGGCGCTGAGTACGTGATGACGTTCGCCAGCCAGACCACCGTGCCCAATGCCCCGTCCATCGCCGCGACGCCGGCGACCGGAGTGGCCGGCGGTTCGGTCAAAGTGAGCGACGCCACCGCCAACACCGGCTATTGGTGGGCCAACGCTGTCCAGGCGTACCAGGCCGCCGCGCTCAGTACCACGGCCGCCGCACCTCCGACCACGTGCGCCGCTAGTGGTGGCTACGGCAACGTGCCCGCCGCCTTCTTAGAAGTGAACTGGTTCGCGTCGGGCAGTACCACGGCGATCCCTGGCAGTGCCGCCGGCGTAACCATCTCCAACGACTGCTACGACGGCTCGACACTGCACGCGCCCGTACTGAGCGGGAGCATTCCGGTACCAGCCACGTTGAAGGTCGGCACGTCTTACAAGGCGTACCTCTGCGAACTCAACCTCACGCCGTACCCGAGCAACGACACTAACGCGACGACTTACTGCGGTCCGGCGCCGGGCGGCGAAAGTTGGATTGACGCCTCCTTCGCCTTCACCGACGCGCTCGGTCCGATCACCCAGGTTGCGCCCACCTCCGGTACGACACCACCAAATACCGCCACGAGCGTGCAGCTGAACGTTACGGGTAGTTCCGGGTCGGTGACGTTCGTGACTTCCTCCACGGCCGTAGCGGGACTCACCGTGACGTCGGGCGGGTTGCTCAGCTCGTCGGCCAGTTTGGTGGACGGTATCTACACCATCTCAGGTACCGACTCGGACACCACTGGTGATTCGGGCACCTGGACCTACACACTCTCGGTCGGCACCGCCCAGGCGGCCCTCACGATCACCACGCTTTCAGGCCGGGCCGGTAATGCTCTTTCGCTCGCGACGAGTGGAGGATCGAGCAGTGGTGCGGTGACCTACACGGCCACCAACGGCACCGCGACCGGCTGCAGCGTCACTGCAAACTCATTAAGCGCCACCGGTGCCGGTACCTGTCTCGTGGTCGCCACGAAGGCCGCGGACTCAACCTACCTTGCTGTCTCTTCGGCGTCGACCACCGTGACTTTCACGGGCGCTCCCAAAGAAAAATTGGTGAGCAGGGTTGCCGTCCTCGGGCCTAACGCCAGGTTGCTTTCGATAAGAATCTCGTGCGCCAACGCGGCCTGCAACGGTACGCTCTCGGTCACAGTCTCCGGGCAGCGAATCCATCGGCCCTTCAATTTAGGCAGCGCCGCGTACCACGTCGGGCGCGGTTCGTCGAAGTCCGTCGTCATTCGCCTCACGACAGCGAGCCGGATATTCCTCGCGGGCAATCCAGGGCGACCACTCATCGGGAGCGTCTACGTCACCGATAATCTAGGCAAGAAACACACGTATATCGGTCGGGTGTCACTGCTCAAGTAGGCCCACGACCAATCGGCAGCTAGCAGGTCTTCGTCGAGGTCGACGTCGCGACACATCGTCGCGGTCGTCGCCCCGGCGAACGGTTCCTGATCCGGTTCTATAAATTGAACTAAACGTAAGGTGGCAACGTGCGTCTCAGTACCGTGGTTCTCCCCCTCGAGCGGTGGTCAAAATCGAAAGAGAAATGGCGCCGCGCCGAAGAGTTGGGTTTCTCGGCGGCCTACACCTACGACCATCTGTCGTGGAGACGCCTCGAGGACCGTCCCTGGCTCGGCGCCATTCCTACCCTGAGTGCGGCCGCGCTCGCCACTTCGACGATTCGGCTGGGGACCTTGGTGACGACGCCCAATTTCCGCCATCCCGTGCCGCTGGCCAAGGACCTACTCAGTCTCGACGACCTTTCCAACGGTCGACTCACCGTGGGCGTGGGCGCCGGCGCGAGAGGCAGTGACGCCAGGGTCTTGGGAAATGATCCGTGGTTAGCCCAGGAGCGGATGGACCGCTTCGTCAACTTCGTCGAACTGCTTGATCACTTGCTGGAACAGCCGGTCACCTCGCACCGCGGCTCGTTTTACAGCGCAAGCGATGCGCGCATGTTGCCGGGCACCGTGCAACAACCCCGTCCTCCGTTCTTCGTCGCGGCGGCGGGCAAACGCGGCCTCGAGGTGGTCACTCGTTTCGGACAGGGCTGGGTAACAATCGGGAGATCATCCAACGCGCAGGAGTCCTGTTACGACGCGGTCTCGTCACAACTGAACCGCTTACGGAGCGCTCTCGACGAAGCGGACCGTCCACTCGACAGCATCGAGCGGCTGTTGCTCGACGGGCTGAACGATGAGCAGCCCCTGGTCTCACTCGACGCGTTCGTCGACTGGGCCGGTCGCTACCAATCGCTCGGCATCACCGAGTTGGTAATCCACTGGCCCGAGCCCAATTCGCTCTTCGACTTCGACGTGGCGACGTTCGAGAAGATTGCCACCGAGGGGCTCGCCCAGCTCTAGCGCGATGGCGCCTTGGACTTTCTACGTCGCATCGGTTCTCGTCCACGCGGGGACAACCGGGTAACTTTGGTCCATGCAAGAACTTAAGGAGGCGTCCCCCGAATCAACGCGCATTGGCTGGATCGGAACCGGCGTCATGGGTTCGACGATGTGCGCGCACCTGCTATCGGCCGGCTACTCAGTCACCGTCTCGACCCGCACTCGAAGCAAGGCCGACGCGCTGGTCGCCGCCGGGGCGACCTGGGCCACTGCGCCGAACGAAGTGGCCAAGGCGAGCGACATCGTCTTTACCATGCTGGGCTATCCCAGTGACGTTCGCAAGGTCCTGTTCGGGCCCAGCGGTGTGCTCGAGACAGCCCCCGAGGGCGCGATCGTGGTGGACATGTCGACCAGTGAGCCGGCACTGGCCGTGGAAATCGCCGCCACCGCCGCGCAGCGCCACGTCCACTCGCTCGACGCGCCCGTGTCGGGTGGCGACGTGGGCGCCAGGAACGCCACCCTCTCGATCATGGTCGGTGGTCCGAGCGAAGTCTTCGACGCGGTCGGTCCGTGCTTCGCCGTGTTGGGCGCCACCATCGTGCGACAGGGCGATCACGGCGCCGGTCAACATACCAAGATGATGAACCAGGTGTTGATAGCGAGCAACATGGTGGGAGTCTGCGAAGCCCTGCTCTACGCCTATCGGGCCGGTCTCGACCTTGACGACGTACTCGCGTCGGTCAGCGGCGGCGCGGCGGGCAGTTGGTCGCTCACCAATCTCGCCCCGCGGGCCATCGCGGGCAACATGGCCCCCGGTTTCTTCGTTGATCATTTCGTCAAGGACATGGGAATTGCCCTCGGTGAAGCGAGTCGGATGCATCTGTCCCTACCCGGACTGGCGCTCGCTCACCAGCTCTACGTTGCCCTCCAGGCCCAAGGAGGCGGACGCGACGGCACGCAGTCACTCGTTCGCGCCCTCGCCTCACTCTCGGGCATCGACTGGGATCGGCGCTGAGCACACCGTGACGACGCCACGCATTGCAGTAGGTCCTCAGTCAGCGCCGTGGGCGGATGAGGCCGTGCGCCGCGGTGGCGGCGAAATCGTCCCGGTCGACGACGGGCCAGACGGACTGGTATGGATCGAATTTCGAGCCGCTCAGAATCTGAAGAAGTACCTCGACGCGCACCCCGGCATCGGCTGGGTGCAGTTGCCGCTCGCCGGGGTGGAGGACCTTTTTGCGGCCGGCGTTATCGACCACGATCGCACGTGGACGTCGGCCAAGGGGGCGTACGCGGAACCGGTGGCCGAGCACGCCTTGACCCTCGCGTTGGCGGGCCTCCGGGTGCTGCCGATCCGGGCCCGGGCGCGCACGTGGGGCACGCCGGCCGGAGTGAGCCTGTTCGACCGGCCCGTGACGATCATCGGGGCAGGCGGCATCACCGTCGCGTTATTGGCCCTGCTCAAACCATTTCGGACCGAGGTGACCGTAGTTCGCCAACGTCCTCAACTGCTCGACGGCGCGTGGCGCACGCTCGGAATCGATCACCTGCACGAGGCGTTGACGGGCGCTCAGGTGGTGGTGCTGGCGCCGGCCCTCACGCCGCGTACCCACCAAATGATGGCCCGGACCGAGTTCGACGTCATGGAGCGCGACGCGTGGTTGGTGAACGTTGGTCGTGGAGGCTTGGTGGACACGGACGACCTCGTTGACGCCCTACGGGCGAAGAGCATCGGCGGCGCGGCCCTCGACGTGACCGATCCCGAGCCACTCCCCAAGGGTCACCCGCTGTGGTCGATGAAGAACTGTCTCATCACGCCGCACACCGCGGACACCCAGGAGATGATTTGGCCGCTACTGGCCACACGAATCACCGAAAACGTGCGACGCCTGGGAGCGAACGAGGAGTTCATTGGTCTCGTCGACGTGCAACAAGGCTATTAGGCGTCATCACCACTCCTGGTGGCGAACGCCGGTCACCGACACGTCAGTCGTCCTTCGACGTGCTGCCCTGGCAAAATGGTGACGTGACCGCCTATCAAGAGTTCGCGCCCTTCTACGACGCGGTCAACGGTGAGCCGGCGGAGCGCAGCCGCCAGATACTTGACTACATTGCCCGATTCCGACCCGCGTCGACGTCGGTGCTCGAACTAGGTTGCGGCACCGGGGCAGTGCTGGCCGGACTCGGCTCCGGACTGGCTCTGACGGGCCTCGATCTCTCCTCCGAAATGCTCGCCTACGCCAAGCGTCGATGCCCGTCGGCGCGGCTCTACGAAGCTGACATGACCACGTTCGTCCAGCCCGAGCAGTTTGACGTGGTGCTGTGTGTGTTCGACACCCTCAACCACGTGACGACGCTCGAGGGCTGGCTGGCGACGTTCGAACGGGTCCACGCTCACCTCGTGGTGGGTGGACTCTTCATCTTTGATGTCAATACGCTCGGTCGTCTTCGCCACTTAGGCGACTCGGCCCCGTGGGTGCATCATTTCGACCAGCACACCCTCATCATGAACGTCGAATTCGACGGCCATTGCCTCGCCCAGTGGGAAATTCGGATCTTCGAACAACTCCACGAGCGACACTTCGTGCTCCACCACGAACGAATTACCGAACTGGGAATCCCACTCGAACGATTGAAAAATGCGCTCGCGTCCGACTTCGAGTTGCTCATGGAGACCGACCCCGAAGGCAAGACGCCGAGTGACGAATCGTCGCGAGCCTACTTCGTCTTTCGCCGTCGAGCGTGACGATGCACTCGATAGTTGGCGTCAGGGAATTGTTGTCGTGGTCGTGGAGCTCGTCGTCGTACTGGTAGTAGTAGTGGTGGTCGTCGTCGTGGTCGTCGTCGTCGTGGTCGGCACCACGTAACCGGGCCAACCTTCCCAACCGACAACCACTCCCGCGGGACCGGCGACGCGGGCGAACTGCGATCGCAGCGAATGGATGAGTACGAGATTGGCTTGGCCGGCGATCCCGAGGGCGTTGCCTCCGTGCTGTCCCAGGTCCACGGCGTAGATCGTTATCACGGTGCCATTGATCGCGTAATTGATGGCCATCACGTCGCAGCCCCCCGACACATTGGTGTAGCCGGACTTCACACCCACCACGCCGTCATGTCCCACGAGCGGTGTGTAGGAGATGACAACTCCGACCACCGGCAGTTTCACCTGTGGCAGCGCCACGATAGTGCGCACTATGGGCTCATTGGTCATCAAGGCCACGGCGATGATCGCCTGATCATGCGCGGTGGAGCGGTCGTAGGGTGAGATCCCGCTGTAGTCGGCGTAGCGGGTGTGGGTCATCCCGAGGGCCCGCGCATCACGGTTCATCTCATTGACGAATTGCGACTGCGTCATGCCGAGCATCGTCACCAACAGCTGAACGTAGTTACCGGCCGAGTGAACCAGCAGTCCGCGCAGCAGCGTTCCTTCACACAACGTCTCACCGAGCTTGACGGTGACGCTGGACTGATCGGTCGCGACGTCGAAGTCGTAGAGCGCCACGTCGCTCGCGTTGACACTGAGACAGGGGCCTCGTTGGGAGTAGGTCAGGGGCAAGTGATGCAACACCACCCAGGTCGACATCAACTTGGTGAGACTGGCGATTGCCTGTGTGGGCTGAGCGGTTGACGAGGCGGCCACGGACAGCGCGGGAATGGCGATCGCGGCGCTGCCCTGTTTGGGCCACGGCAACTTGAGTCTCGCGGGAATAACAGCCGGCAACGTCGTGGTTGTCGTGGTGGTCGTAGTGGTCGACGTCGAAGGTATTGTCGTGGTCGTCGTCGACAAAGTAGTCGTGGTCGTCGTGTCGCGCGGGGCCGTTGTCGAGTGAGCAATCTCCGGGGTCGCCGCCACCAACGTCGCAATCAAGAGGCCGCCCAGGGACACGACAAGCAGCGGGCCGCGACGGAGTAAGGACCGCGGAGTTACTTTCACCCATTTAACTTACTTTGCGGGGTCGACCATCTTTGTTACCGCGCCGTGACAAATAGCACTCGTGACGCCCGCCTCGACGCCACGTCCGTCCTCGACCCTGCGTGAACGTGCGAGAACGTCACTCGCGATCACCTCGCGCGAGTTCGTCCAGGCGACGTTCGAGAAACGCTCGCTCGACTTCGTTCTCGCACTGAGTCAGCGCCTCTTGATACGCCCCTCGCGCTTCATCACGACGGCCGAGCTGGCGCAGAAAATCGGCGCGAGCGCTGGCCCGGTAGTTGTAACCGGCCAACTGCGAATCGCTCGCGAGTTCGTCCAGGGCGCTGAGACCGGCCTCGGGGCCCTCGGCGATGCCTACCGCGACCGCCCGGTTCAGGGCCACCACTGGTGACGGCCAAGCAACAAGTAGCAGGTCGTATAACGCGATGATCTCGGGCCAATCGGTTTGCTCCCACGAGGGCGACTCCGCGTGCACGGCAGCGATCGCGGCCATCAAGGCGAACCGACCGGGCAGCGGGCGTTGTAGCGCGTCACGCACGAGAACCGTGCCTTCGACGATGGCCTTGAGATCCCACTGGTCGCGATCTTGCTCAGATAACAACAGCAGCGTGCCGTCGGGTCCGGTGCGAGTCCGGTGACGCGCATCGGTCAGGATCATGAGCGCCAGGAGTCCGGCGACGCTCGCCTCCTCGGGCAACAGGACCCGCAGCATGCGCGCCAGCTCGAACGCGCGTTCGACCAGGTCGCGGCGCATGAGGTCGGCGCCCGTGGGCGCGGTGTGCCCGGTGGTGAAGACGAGGTGCACGGCGGACAGCACGGCCTCGATTCGCGCGGGCAGGTCTTCGGCCGTCGGTACTCGGTACGGGATGTGCGACGTCGAAATCTTCTTCTTCGCGCGCGTGAGGCGCGCCGCCATTGTGGACTCGGTGACCAGGAAGGCCCGGGCCACCTCCGAGGTGGTCAGACCGCACAACAGGCGCAGGGTGAGGGCCACCTGCGTCTCGATGGACAAGGACGGGTGACAACAGGTGAAGATGAGGCGAAGGCGGTCGTCGGGGATTATTGGATCTTCCACCTCGAGCGCCTTCGCCCTCTCTTCGGGTTCGACGAACTCCACTAACAATCGGTCGTGCGTGGATTGGCGTCGAAGGACATCAATGACCCGGCGTCGCGCCACGGTCGTCAGCCAGGCGCCCGCTCGGTCGGGTATCCCGGTTTTCGGCCAGGTGGTCAGCGCCTTGGAGAACGCGTCCTGCACGCACTCCTCGGCGAGATCGATGTCCCCGGCGACGCGAATGGTCGCCGCCAACACGAACGCCCACTCGCTCTGGTACGCCAGGGCGACCGCGGCCTCGACCTCGATGGACGCGTAGGGATCGCTCAGTCGAAGACCCTGATGGGACGGACCTCAACGCCGCCGAAGGACGCCGGCACCTGTGCGGCGATCGCGATCGCCTCGTCCAGGTCGGCCGCCTCGATGACGTAGTAACCGCCGAGCGCTTCCTTGGTCTCGGCGAATGCGCCGTCGGTCACAACCAACTTGCCCGAGGAATCGTGGCGCAGCGACGTCGCGCTGGACGTGGGGTGAAGGGCGTTGCCGCCGCGTAGCTTGGCGCCATTCTGCTCGCCGAAGATGTTGTGCGCGGCCATCATCTTGCCGGCGGTCTCGGCGTCGGCGCCCTCCCAGGCCGCTTCGTTTTCGTAAATGAGGATTAAGTATTCGGACATTTCAGCTCCTTAGAGTGAGACCCGCACCTCGGGCCTCACCTATAACGACGAACGAGGGGCGGGCAAATCGACAACCGACACCTTATTCTGCCCCGTCAGTGCAGCGTGTTCCACTCGTCGTCGGTCAAGCGGCCCAGTCGTTGCGCTTCGTCCAGACCGCCCAAGAGAAGGGCCGTTCGCCGGTCGTCGATGTACGAGACGTGATCGAAGCCCAGTCGCCGCCACGGTTGAAAGAGAATCCGAGTCGTGGAGGGATTGGAGTAGATTCCGCGCACCAGGACGCCGACGTCCGACGCCGCCACCACCAACGCCGGGCGCTGTTTGACGCGTTGTTCGGGAATCTCGGGATCGACAGCGTCGAAGGGAACCTCGCCCAGCACGATGGTACCCACGAAGGGGTGATCGGGGTCGAACTTTTCCAACTCACTCGGCGTAAGGGTCATTCGGCGACGTTCGCTCACCGCGAGCGGCTCTGCCGGTGACGGAGGCGGCGCCGGGGCCACCTTCTTGTCGCCTTTCACCCTCACGGGACGCGCCGGGTGAATCGGCGCACTGTTGCGACGGCGCTTCTTTTCCTCCTCGCGACGGGCCTTGCGCTGCGCCCGCACCTCGGGGTCAACCGGCTTGGGCGCCAACAGGGCCGAGTTGGGTGCGATCTCAGGCAGTTCGGGCAACGCGAGTTCAGAGCGCTCGTCGAGCAGTTGACGACAGTGCGGGGCCGCCGCAAACTCCTCGCCAACGGCGAAGCACAGCAGCGCCACCACGTCGTCGTTGGTCGCCCCGTCGGCGATCAACTGGTCGACGGCCGACGTCAACTGCTCGTACGAAGGCGAGTCGGCGTGATCGCCGAGGGCCGCGATGACCTTTTCGAGCGGCTCCATGGCCAGCAGTTCCAGCAGGCCCTTAGCCGCCGCAATGGGCGCGCCGATGGCGAAGGCGGTGACGTCGCGGCGTTGCTGGAGACTGCGCAACGGCATGCCCACTACGGCGCTGATCTTGGCGTTGCCGCGCAGGTCGAGCGAGTCCACGGCCGCCAGGACCGTGTTGTCGTCAATCTTGAGCAGGGCGCGGCGCACGTAGTGCGCCGGGCTGGAGGTGGCGGACGTCACGCTGGCCTACTTCAAGAGGTGTTTCGCGACCACGACGCGCTGGACCTGATTGGTACCTTCGTAGATCTGCGTGATCTTGGCGTCGCGCATGAAACGCTCGACCGGAAACTCCTTGGTGAAGCCGTAGCCACCCAGCAGCTGCACGGCGTCGGTGGTGACGCTCATGGCGGTGTCGGACGCGAAGGACTTGGCCGCGGCCCCCAAGTAGCCAAGCTGGCCATCGGGGTCACCGACGTCAATCGTCGCGCAGGCCCGGTAGACGAGCGCGCGCGCCGCCTCGTTGCGGATAGCCATGTCAGCCAGCATGAAGCGCAGGCCCTGCAGGTCAGCGATGGGCGCGCCGAAGGCCTTGCGTCCGAGCATGTAATTACCAGCGAAGTCAATCGCGCCCTGGGAGATGCCGACGGCCTGGGCCCCGATGGTCGGACGCGAGCGGGCCAGGGTGTGCATCGCGATCTTGAAGCCGTCGCCCTCCTCGCCAATGCGATGAGAGAGCGGCACGCGCACGTCGCGCAAGACCACCTCGCCCGTGGGTGACGCGCGCAGTCCCAACTTGTCCTCGAATTTGGGGAACTCGACGCCCGGACCCTTTTCGACCAGGAAACACGAGATACCTCGGCTCTTCTTGTCCAGATCCGTCGAGGCAAAGACGGTGTAGGTGTCCGACACCCCGGCATTGGTAATCCAGTACTTTGCGCCATTAAGTACGTAATCGTCACCATCGCGCACGGCTCGACAGCGCATCGAAGCCACGTCGGAGCCGGCATCGGCTTCGGAGAGGCAGTAGGAGCCTTGGATCTCGCCCGTCGCGAAGCGCGGTAGGTACTGCTGCTTGATCTCCTCGGAGGCAAAGTTCATGATCGGCAGCATTGCGAGCTTCGAGATCAGCATCGTCACCGAGGTCGAGGCGCAGCCCCGGGCCACCTCTTCGATCATGATGGCTTGGGTCACCATGTCGGCTTCGGCGCCGCCGTAGACCTCGGGCACCCACAACGAGGGCAGATCCATCTCCTTACAGGCCAGCCAGCTCTCCTGGGGAAAGGCCTGCTCGCGGTCGTAGCGCGCGGCGTGGGGAGTCACGCGGCTATCGACAAAGGCGCGCATCACGTCGCGGAAGGCCCGTTGCTCGTCGTTGAGGTCAAAGCTCATAGTGAATCTTTCGTAGCCAGTTAGTGGGTGCCGGCCGGCGCGACGCCGATCAACAGGTCTTCCCTCGTGACGGCGTCGACGAACCGGCGCTGCGCGGCGTAACTGTGCGCCAGTCCCAAGAATTGGGCGGTCTGGTCGCGCTCAATGAGTGACGTGGTGCGCAGGCCGAAGATATCCAGGGCCAAGTGCACGTCCTCGGGGATGGGCCCTCGCCCGACCAAGCTGGCCCGCTTGGCCGCCACCAGGGCCACGCCGCGCTCCACGTCGTGTCGGTCGTGGGGGTGCGCGAAGTGCAGTTTGGCGCATTCGCGCTGGGCAATGGTGAGGGCGAATCCCTCGCCGGGCGCCGGGGTGCCGTGACCAATCCCCCCGACCGCACTGAGCGAGTGCTGCAGTCCCGCCTTCGGCTTTCGGCCGATTTCGGGGGTCTGGGTAGGCATGGTCGGGCGAACTTCTCCCAACGCGGGAACGGGGGAAAACGTTGGTTGGGTCACACTTCGACACTACCCCTGAATGGGCGTGTTAAATCCTGGTCAACCAAGATTCGTACTGGGCCAGTTCACCACGCACCGCCTGATGGTAGGTCGCTTGAATGGCCTTGGTGATGGGACCGGGCATTCCATTGCCCACCGCTCGGTCATCCACCGAGCCAATCGGGACGATCTCGGCCGCGGTCCCGGTCAAGAAGGCTTCGTCGGCGATGTAGAGATCGTCGCGACGCATGGCCTCGAAACTCACCGAGTAACCATGGTCGTTGGCGATGCGCACCACGCTGGCCTGGGTCACTCCGCGCAGCGCGCCCACCTCCGAGGGCGGTGGGCTGATGAGCAAGCCGTCGCGCACGATGAAGAGGTTCTCGCCGGTGCACTCCGAGACGCGCCCGTCGGGGCCCAGCATGATCGCTTCGTCGTAGCCGGCCTTGACTGCTTCGACCTTGGCCAGGCTCGAGTTGACGTAGCCGCCCACCGTCTTGGACGCCGTGGGCATGGCGTTGGGACCGTGACGCACCCACGAGGAGATCTTCATGCGTACGCCGTTCTCGACGCCCTCGTCGCCAAGATACGCTCCCCAGGGCCAGCAGGCAATGGCCACGTTGACCGGGGCCAGCAGCGGGTTCACGCCCATCTCGCCGTAACCCAGGTAGATCAGCGGACGCAGGTAACAGCCCTCGTCCATTTTGTTCACCCGCACCACCTCGACCGCCGCGTCGCAGAGTTCGAGCATCGTGTAGGGCACGTCGATCATCAAGATCTTGCAACTGCGCATCAAGCGCTCCATGTGATCGCGAAGTCGAAATATCGCCACGCCGCTCGCCGTCGGGTAGGCCCGTATGCCCTCGAAGGCGCCGGTGCCGTAATGCAGGGTGTGCGTGAGCACGTGCACCGTGGCCTTCTCCCAGGCAACTAATTCGCCGTCCATCCAGATCTTCTTGGTGGGAGTAATGGGCATTTCTACAGCCTCTCTAACAGTTGCTTGGTCACGCCGAGGGTCCCCAGCGTCATCACGTCACCTTCAAAGTCTTGCACGGCGCGCGTGATGCGTCGCGCCGCGTCCACTTCACCGAGGTGCTCGAGCATCAGGGCGGCCGAGGATACCGCGGCCAAGGGATTGGCCAGACCAGTGCCCACCAGGTCGTGCGCCGCGCCGTGCACCGGCTCGAAGAGCGATGCGCCGGTGCGCGCGGGATTCAAATTGGCGCTCGCCGCGTAGCCAATGCCACCCGTGACCGCGCCGGCCAGGTCCGAGAGAATATCGCCAAAGAGATTGTCGGTGACGATGATGCCGTAGCGCTGGGGACTTTCGACGAGGTAGATACACGCGGCGTCGACGTGGTTGTAGTCAACCTCGACGGTACTGAACTCGGCGCCCACCTCGTTGACGACACGGCTCCACAGGTCGCCGGCGAAGGTCAGCACGTTGGTCTTGTGCACCAGGGTCAGCTTCGGCTGGGCCAAGGTGGCCGCGCGTTCGAAGGCGTAGCGCACGCATCGTTCTACACCGAATCTGGTATTGACCGAACCCTGGGTCGCCACCTCGTGGTCGGTGCCGTAGCGCAGCACGCCGCCCTCGCCGGCGTAGGGTCCCTCGGTATTCTCGCGCACGATCGCAAACTCGCAGCCCTGGGCCAGTGAACCCGCCACGGCGCGAAATGGTCGATAGTTGATGTAGAGGTCGAGCCCGAAGCGCAGTCGAAGCAAGAGGCCGCGTTCCAGGACGCCCCCCGGGATGCGCGAATCGCCAATGGCCGGTCCAATGGCCCCCAGGAGGATGGCGTCGAAACCGCGCAACTCGTCCAGGGTGGCCTGATCGAGCACGAAACCGTCGCGCAGGTAACGCGCCGCGCCCAGTTCGTAATCGGTGGTCGCCAGATCCACCCCGGCACCTCGTACGACGTCGAGCGCCGACTGGGTGACCTCGGGCCCGATGCCGTCACCGCCGAGCACGGCCACGCGATAAGTGCGCTCGCTGAGCATTTTTCGTGCCTCCCTTGAAGATACAGTTTGCTCGCCCGGCCCCTCCGGGGGCAAACTCACGGAAGGATCCTCTACCGCGACGGGTAGAATTAAGGATTCTCCACGACAAAGGTTGGGCCATGGCCGGCGAAATCCACCGCATCACCCAAGAGACGCTGGACAAGCTGAAAGCCGAGTACCTCGAACTGACGACCGCGGGCCGCACGTCAATCGCGCGCACCATTGAATCGGCCCGATTGATGGGCGACCTCTCGGAGAACGGCGACTACCACGCCGCCAAGGACGCCCAGGGCAAGATGGAATCTAGAATTCGCCAGATTGACAACGTCATCCGCAACCACGAGATCGTCGAGCGCGACGAGCACGCCGACGCGGTCCAGTACGCCTCGATCGTCCAGGTGGTCTACGAGGGCGACAACGACGACGAATTTCAGGAGTTTTTCATCGGTTCCATTGAAGAGAGGCCCGACGACGTGCTCGTGGCTTCGCCGACTTCGCCACTGGGCGAGGCCCTGCTCAACCACTCCATTGGCGAACTGGTGGAATACGAGGCGCCCTCGGGCGTGCTGCGGGTGAAAATAGTAGGGCTGCGCTAGACCGTGGCCGCACAAACCGTGTTCGACAAGATCTGGGAAGAACACGTGGTGGCCTCGCCCGAGGGCGAGCCGACCCTGCTCTACATAGACCTGCACCTGGTCCACGAGGTCACGAGCCCCCAGGCGTTCGAGGGGCTTCGGCGGCGCGGCGGGACGGTGCGGCACCCCGAGCGGACGATCGCCACGGCCGACCATTCGACGCCGACGCACGATCGGTCGCTGCCGATCCTCGACCAGCAGGCTGCCTTCCAGGTCCAGCAGCTCTCGCGCAACTGCGCGGAGTTCGGGATCCCCATCCACAGCCTCGGATCGGACACGCAGGGCATCGTCCACGTCATCGGGCCCGAGCTTGGCCTGACGCAGCCCGGCATGACCATCGTGTGCGGCGATTCGCACACCGCCACCCACGGCGCGTTCGGTGCCCTGGCGTTCGGCATCGGCACCAGCGAGGTGGAGATGGTCCTCGCGACGCAGTGCCTGCTGCAGCGCCGGCCGCTGAGCTACGAGGTGCGCGTCGACGGGCGCCTGACGCCCGGGGTCACGGCCAAGGACATCATCCTCGCGCTCATCGCCAGGATCGGCATCGGCGGCGGGACGGGTCATGTCTTCGAGTACACAGGTGAGGGGATCCGGGCGCTTTCCATGGAAGAGCGCATGACCATCTGCANNATCGCGCCGGACGACACGACCTTCAGCTACGTGCACGGCCGGCCGCATGCCCCCAGTGCCGCAGCCTGGGATGGCGCCGTGGCGCGCTGGCGGACGCTGCCCTCGGACGATGGTGCGCCGCACGCCAAATCCCTCACGATCGACGCGTCCGCCCTGGAGCCGATGATCACCTACGGC
>PLXU01000103.1 GCA_003151555.1 Acidimicrobiaceae bacterium
ATGGGCAACTCCGTCGAGGCCCTTCCCGAAGGACTGTGGACGAGCCTTTCGAGCCGTATCTACGACGCGCAGGACGGCGAGCCTGCGCCGACCGCGCAATTGATTTTGGGCGGACTGAGCGAGTCAGCCAGGCCAGCGCGCGCGGAGCCAATCCGGTCAAGCCGCAAGGCGCGAACCGTCGTCACGTCGTTGTCGGCCCTGGCCGCCGCGGCCATAATCGTGCTCGCCTTCAGCCTGGCCAACGCCAACTCCAATGTGTCGCGACTAAAGGGTGCGAACGCGGCCGTGGCCGCCGCACTCGTGACGCCTGGTCACCGTTTGGTGAACCTCGAGAGTCCGACGCACGTGAAGCTAGCCCAATTTGTCCTGCTGCCTAATGGCAACGGCTACTTGGTGACTTCCGCCTTGCCCGCTCTGGCGCCGAAGGAGACGTACCAACTGTGGGGAGTCATTAATGGCACCTCAATTTCGATGGGACTGATGGGTCGTTCGCCACAACACGTTGCCTTCACCGTGTCGGGATCGCCGAGTCCTTCCGTGCTGGCGGTGACGGTGGAACCATCGGGCGGATCGGTAGCTCCCTCGAGTGCCATTGTTGCCTCGGGAGCGGTCTAAATCGCGCGTCGAATGCTGAGCTGACCACGTGCGCCGCGAATGTCGTTCAATGTGATTGGCCCCGCAAACTTTCGCCAACTCGCCGACACGCGCAAGTTTAATTAATTGCTCGGCGTGCATTACTCATGAGTAACGCGTGACGCAACGAGGTCTCATCACGTTCCTCGTGCGTCGGATCGTCATTCGTGTCCGAGCACCACGTGCCATAATGGTTGTTCATGTTAGAACCCACTGAAGACAGTGGACCACGCCCGAATGAAGACTTTGACGCAAGGTTCTTCGGCGAGGGCCATCCCGCCGGATTGCCGGTGTTCGAAGCACCCGTCGGCGCCCACCTGCATAATCGCAAGAAGGTAAATAGCCCTTCGCAATTGCTGGCGTTGCAGGAACTGCTCAACTTCAAACCAATTCACGCACGCTGGAGGATCGCCAAGGACCTGGTGGGGCTCATTCGCCGCGGCCACGCCGGAGAGAGCGACGAGTCGTATCTGGACAAACTGCGACGCGAGACCGGGCGGGGTAAGTCCGAGTCGTCGACCTACGGCTTGGCCACCGTCGCCGGTCACCAAGTGGTGCTCTACGCAATGAACTGGGACTTCTTCGCCGGCTCGTTGGGCGTGGTATCGGGCGAGAAGTTTCAGGCGGCCGCCGATTTGGCCGTGAGCAAGAAGTTGCCCTTCGTAAGTGTCTACGCCTCGAGTGGCGTGCGCCAACACGAGAACTTCGCCGGGCTCACGCAGATGACTCGAATGGTCGAGGCAATCCGTCACTACAAGGAGAAGGTCCCGCTGCCCCAGATCGCGGTGCTGCTCGGCAACGTGTGGGGAGGCGTATCGGCCAGCGCAGTACCCAACGCCGACTTAATCCTCGCCACCTCGGGCACGAACTTCGGTTTCGCGGGGCCTAACGTCATCGAGGCGTTCGAGGGCCTCTCGGTGCCGACCAACTCGCAGAGCGCGGAGGCGAACCTGTTGGACCGCAACATCGACGTGGTACTCGCCGACGTCGACGAACTGGTGGTCTATCTCGGTGAATTGCTGACCTCGACGGCGCGACCGGATAAGCACCACGAGTTGAACCGCGAATCGGTGCCGTCGATCCGCAACGTGACCAGTTCCACGCAGCGCCGGGACTTCAGCTTCGGTTCCGAGGGCATCTACGGACCCCATTTCGACGACATCAAGGGATCGGTCCAGCTGCAGTCCGCGAGTGCGCGCGTCGTGCGAGCGCTCGACGACCCCGAGGCCTTAGAAGAGCAGTACCAAGATTTGATGACTGACGCGAACCGCGTCGATCTCGAATTCATTGTTCGTTTTGCCTTCACGGACGCCATCGCCATCTACAACTACGTTCAGGAGGCCGAGTACAAGAGGTATCCCGCCATCGTGGGGGCCTTCGCCAAGATCGGCAACCAACCGTTCGTGATCGTGGGCACGCAACCCTCGTACCAACGATTCGGCGACACCGTCGTCAAGCGACCGTCCAATCCCGCGCCGGAGGACTTTGCCTTCATGGAGAGGATCCTGGAGATGGGCGAGCGGCTGCGCCTGCCGGCGCTCTTCGTCACCGACACCCTGGGGGCCAAGCCCACGCTCGAGAGTGAGCGTCGGGGCCAATCGCGCGCCATCGCCCGTTCGATTCTAAAGGGCATTGACTACTCCGAACCGGTGATTTCCTTGGTGGCCGGCGCCCTCGGCAGCGGCGGCGGACTGGCGACGACGCCGATGGCCGACCACGTAATCATGCTGGAAAAGGCCATGGCCTACGTCGCCGAGCCGCGTTCGGCCGCCTCCATCCTCTACAAGACACCGCACCCGACACGTGATCAAATTCGCACGACCCTGGCCACCATGCGTTCGACCGCGCAGGATCAACTCGATCTCGGTCTCATTGACGAAGTGATTCCCGAAGACCCTAATCCCTTCGTCACGGTCGAACGCGTGCACGGGGCGATCCTTAAGTCCTACGTCGAACTCGCGGAACTGTCAGAAAAGCGGTTGAGGGCGCGTCGCCAAGAGAGGATTCGCGGCCTACGGGCCTTCGAGATCGTTCAAGAGTAAGCGGCTCGGTGAAGTACCTCGGGGCTAATCACGTAGGTACAGTCGCGCGCCGCCCAGCAGCATCGCGGTTGTGATCACGAGTGGGGTGATCACGGGACCGATCCACGTGACCGGTATCAGGAAGTACACGTCCTTGGTCATGAAGCTGCTCGGCCAGTTGTCCAGAATCTTTAGAAAGACGTAGTACGTGATGTCCCAGCAGGCGAAGCTGACGAGGAAGGCGCCGAGGCGCTGACGCCAGTTGTTGCCCGCAATGTACGCGATCGAAACCAACAAGAGGATCGTCGCGAGTTCACGAACTTTCTCAATGTCCGAAATTCGATTGTTGGGTAAAAGTGAATTTTTTGTTGTCACGAACGTGATGAAGCCCAAGTTGAGCAGCACCTTGTAGTGGACCAGTGAATAGTTGCGATGAAAGTTCATCAGCGCGCGCAGGTAGTACACGACCGCCGCCTCAACGTAACCAAATGCACCGCCGGCCAGGATCAAGAATGTCAGATTCGCAACGTCGTGACGGTGATGTCGCCAAGGGAGATTCACCATGCAAGATTAGTGCCGAACGGCGCTTTTGCCCGACGCGACCGGCGAATCGACGCGCCGAGAGGAGGGCGCCTGGGGATTTTGGCGATGGTCCAAATGAGTGGGGATTGACCGGTTCCGGTAATGTGCCAACATCGGTGGAGGTGGAAGTTGTTTCCCCGTACTTGGTCGTGGGCCAGGAATCGATATGGAGGTCAGACCTTGGGAACACTCGCTGTGGTTTCGAGCACGCGCGATTCGTTCGGTCCACTTACCGAGGCGATGCAGATGCGCGCGTGGGGTCTTCATGAAATTTAAGAATCGTGATATTGAAGCGTCGCGAGAGACGCCGAACGAGTTTGCCAAGGACCTGTTCAAACCGCTGCCTCGCCGCTACAATCTTCTCGCTTGGTTGCTCTCCTTCGGCCAGGACCGGCGGTGGCGATTGGCGATGCTTGATCACGTGATCGGTTCGGATCCCCGGCTTATCTTGGACGTCGCCTGCGGACCGTGCGCGGTCACCAAAGCGTTGGCCAAGAAGACCAAGGCTCGCATCGTAGGAATCGATTTAAGTGAGGATATGTTGCGCATGGGCCAGTCCAACGTCGAAGAGGCGGGGTTGGCCGAGCGGGTCTCACTGGTCTTGGGTCGTGGCGAGCAGTTGCCGTTCGCTGACGACACATTCGACGCACTCACCTTCACGTATTTATTGCGCTACGTTGACGATCCGAAAGCGACGATTGCCGAGCTCGTACGGGTCGTGAAGCCGGGTGGCCCCATCGCCAGCCTCGAGTTCGCGGTTCCGACCTCGCCCGGGTGGAAGGTGCTGTGGTGGTTC
>PLXU01000006.1 GCA_003151555.1 Acidimicrobiaceae bacterium
TGGTTCTCCACGGCCATGCTCATGGCCGTGGGATTCCTAATCACGTTCCTGATCGGTGGGCTCACCGGCATTTTCCTCGCCAGCCCGCCACTCGACTTCTTCACCCACGACACGTACTTCGTGGTCGCGCACTTCCACTCAATCGTGATGGCCCTCGTGATGGGCGCGATGGGCGGCCTCTTCTACTGGGGGCCAAAAATCACTGGGTACCTGCTAAACGAAACCTACGGCAAGATCCAGTTTTGGTTCCTGTTCGTGGGCACCCAGGTCTTCACCCTCCCGGGTTACATCCTGGGCCTCGACGGGATGCCGCGGCGCGTGGCGGTCTACCCCCATGACCCTCAGTGGCAATTCCTGAACCAGCTCAGTACGGTGGGCGCCATCCTCATCGGTATCTCGACGATCGTGTTCGTCATTAACGTCGCGATCAGTTGGAAGAAGCACCCCGCTGGCGACAACCCGTGGGACGCGCACACGCTCGAGTGGTTCACCACGTCGCCGCCGCCGCACCACAACTACTACCGCCTGCCCCAGATTCGTTCCGAGCGTCCGACGTGGGACTACAACCACCCCGAGAACAAATCCGCTGCGCACGGCCATCACGAAGATGAGGTGGCGGCACCGTGAAGGTCGAGGCCAAAGTTTTGATCGGGCTGGGCGCCTTCTTCGGCGTGATGTTCGCCGTGTACTGGACCTTCTCCGGCGAGGACGCCGGCGGCGTGATGATGTTCGGCGGCATGCTGATGGGTTTCCTACCCGGTGGCTACTACTACTGGTGGAGCCGGCGCATGAAGGCGCGCCCCGAGGACAACCCGTACTCCACGCAGGCCCAAGGGGCCGGTGTCGTGGGTTCCTTTCCCGGCACGTCCATCTGGCCCTTCACGCTCGGCTTCGGCTGCTTCTTCATGGCGCTGGCCCTGGTCTTTGGCATATGGCTTGTCGTACCGGCCATCGCGCTGGTGTTCTGGGCCCTGGTCGGCGGCACGGCCGAGGGCCGCCGCGGCGGCAAGGTCTAGCGAAACTTCCTCGCGTCGAGCGCCAAGTGTTCGCGTCGCGCGAACGAAATGAACGCGGTCGCACCTGGGCACTCTTGGGGGCATTACGTCGAGACGCCCGCCCTATCAACCCGGCTCGCGCGCGCTCGCTCGATGTACCAAGCACCCCTTTTTCGCTGCGTAGTATGGAAAGGGTTGTGATTCGGCGGGGGCGGACATCAATCAAGGGATTGACTCGTAAGGAGACGCCGTGGCTGTAGTGGAGAGCTCAACAAAAGTTGTACTGGGCGGCGTGCGCGGAGGTCCCGTACAAGCAACCCTGCGCCAGGATCGCTGGTGGATCCAGCCGGTTGCCACGATGTCGGTGCTCGTCGCCTTCATCATCTATTCGACCTGGGCAGCCTTCCAGAACAAGTACTACTACGTCGGCGCGACCATGCACCGCGACCTGATCAGTCCCTTCTACTCGCCCTGCATCGCGGGCAGCTGCGTTGAGGGAACGAAGGCCGGCGTGGCCTGGAACTACTGGAACCTCTCGCCGGCGTTGTTGATCCTCATCTTCCCCCTCGGCTTTCGCCTGACCTGCTACTACTACCGTCGCAGCTACTACCGCGCCTTCTGGTGGTCGCCGCCGGCGTGCGCGGTGAGCGACTCGCACGCCTCGTACTCGGGCGAGACCAAGTTCCCGCTAGTCATGCAGAACGTCCACCGTTACTTCTTTTACGCCCTGCTGATCTTCAACTCCCTGTTGACCTGGGACGCGATCCAGTCCTTCTACCAGCCGGGTCTGGGCCTGGGCGTCAGCGTCGGCACGATCGTGCTGACCGTCAACGCCGCGCTGCTGTGGTGCTACTCGCTGAGCTGTCACGCCTGTCGCCACCTCTGCGGCGGCGGAGTCCGAAACTTCTCCGAGCACCCCTTGCGCTACCGCTTCTGGAAGCTGCTCACACCGCTTAACGCCAAGCACATGAACTTCGCCTGGGCCTCGTTGGTCTTCGTGGCCTTCGCCGACGTCTACGTTCGCCTGGTCGCGTCCGGCGTGCTCACCGACTACCGACTCTTCTAGAACGAAGGAATTTTGTGACTACCTCGCCCTACGAACACCACGACTACGACGTACTGATCATCGGCGCCGGCGGCGCCGGCCTGCGCGCCGCCATTGAGGCCGAGCAACGCGGCCTCAAGGTCGCCATCATCACCAAGTCGCTGCTGGGTAAGGCCCACACCGTCATGGCCGAGGGCGGCATGGCCGCCGCCATGGGCAACATCTACTCCGAGGACAATTGGATGGTCCACTTCCGCGACACCATGCGCGGCGGCAAGATGCTCAACAACTACCGCATGGCCGAGCTGCACGCCAAGGAGGCGCCCGACCGCGTCTACGAACTCGAGCAGTGGGGTGCGCTCTTTGACCGCACCGAGGACGGGCGAATCCTCCAACGCGACTTCGGCGGCCATCGCTACGCGCGCCTCGCGCACGTAGGCGACCGCACCGGGCTCGAACTGATCCGCACCCTGCAGCAAAAAGTTGTCTCGATGGGCACCGACGTCTTCATGGAGTGCAAGGTCCTGCAACTGGTGCACGACTCGAGCGGTCGCGTCGCGGGCTGCGTGGCCTACTGGCGTCACAACGGCGAGTTCGTCACCTTCGCCGCCAAGGCCGTCATCTTGGCGACCGGCGGCACCGGGCGCTCGTGGAAGTTCACCACCAATTCGTGGGAGGGTACCGGCGACGGCCACGCGATGGCCCTGTGGGCCGGCGCCAAGCTCATCGACATGGAGT
>PLXU01000117.1 GCA_003151555.1 Acidimicrobiaceae bacterium
GGCTCGACGCGGAAGACGCCGTGCAAGAGGCGTTCCTGCGCGCCTGGAAGTTCCGCAGTTCCCTGGCCAAGGAATCGAGTTTCAAGCCGTGGCTCTATCGCGTTGTTGTCAACACGTGTAATTCAAAGCTTCGCACGGAGATACCGCATCGCGATCGAAGAAGCGATCAAGAGGAATTGGACGGCGTCGTCACGGGTGAGGACGTGCCGAGTCGTATTGCGATCTCAAACGACGTGATGGCTGCGCTCAGAGATTTGCCGGTGCATCTGCGCATTGTGGTGGTGCTGCGTTACTTCGCCGATTTGAGCGAACGAGAGATTGCAATCGCCATTGATCGCAAGCAGGGAACGGTCAAGTCTCGCTTGCATGAAGCCCGCCGGCGGTTGGCGGAGCATCCCGCTCTTCAATCTGAGGCCACAACTATTTCTGCGTCTGTCGAGGAGGTCACGGGATGAGCATGATTGAGGAAGAAACGCTGAGCGAAGCCTTGCGCAAGGTGGCGGAGTCGTTCGAAATCTCCAAGGAGGCCACCGAGCGAATATTGAATGAAGCTCGTGAGTCTGAGCCGGAGCCACGTCACCTTCGGACCCCGGAATATATCCGCCGTCAAAGCCGGGGGCTCAAGTTCCTGAGTGCCGCGGCATTGGTAATAGTGGTCGGGGCGATATCACTTCCGCTGATGCGCGACGAGGCCAGTCCCGTCAAGAGCGCGGCCGGTGCGCACAAGACTGTCCTAAATGGCTTGGCGCCTTTGGGGGCGCCTACGAGTTCGCAATCGGGCGTCGGTTTGACCGGGACGGGTCTCTCCATCTCAGCCAGTGGCACCAAGTCGGTCAGTCAGGGCAGCGCCGCGCCGCGCGGGGCGGCGAGCCTTTCAACTAAAATCGAATCAACTGGTTCGGTTGATCTGACGGTCAACAAGGGTCACGTTGATGCGTCCCTATCAAAATTGAGCAGTCTCGCGACCGCCGACGGGGGATTCGTGCTCAGTACGCAGGCCAACGCCACGTCGAAGGGTTCGGGCAACTTCTCGAGTGGCACCATTGTCCTGCAGGTTCCTCAGCGCACGTTCGCCCAACTGGTCACCCAGGTCCAACAAGTGGGCCACGCGACCTCGATTCTCACGACGTCCAACGACGTGACGAGCCAGTACGTCGATCTGCAGGCGCGTATTCATTCACTCGAGGCGAGTCGCCAGCAGTATCTGACGATCATGACGCGCGCCACGACCATTGGTGGCATCCTGGCCGTGCAGAGCCAGCTGGATTCGTTGCAGAGCCAGATCGAGCAGTACCAGGGCCAGCTCAACGTGCTCAGCCACGAGACCACCTTCGCCACGCTCAACGTGATGCTCGCCCAAAAGGGCCAGCCAACCCCGGTCACCCATCACCGATCGGGACTGGCCAAGGCTTGGCACGACGCGGTGAGCGGTTTCGTCGCCGGTATCGAGTGGTTGGTCCGGCTCTCGGGTCCCGTGCTCTTCGCGGTCTTGCTCTTGAGCGTCCTTCTGGCGGGTGCCAAGTTAGTGTGGCGGGCCCTTCGGCGCCGGCGGATTTGAACAAGGAATGACCCGTCCCAGCATCTTGCCTTTGCGGGCGCGGGTTCTACAAGGGGTTGCCGGCGAGGCCGGGCCGTAATCGGCCGCCATCTCGTCGTCCGACTCCATATAGTTGTCTCATGGTTTCCACTCTGTCGCTTTCTAAATTGTCCCTGCGGCCCACCAGTCAGAAGTCGTCGCTACCCGTACGTGNNTGTGCAAATCCTGAGTGAAGCGATCCTCAATTTTGAACTGCGCCCCGGTCAGCGTTTGGTCGAACGCGAATTCATAAATCGCCTTGGCATCTCTCGCACGACCTTTCGCGAGGCCCTGCGCCAACTCAGCACCGAGGGCCTGGTGACGGTCGTGGCCAAAAAGGGTGCCCGGGTGACTGTTCTGTCGATAAAGGAAGCGGCGGACCTGTACGAGGTTCGTTCGGCGCTGGAGGCGTTGGTGATTACCCGCTTCGTCGAGCGCGCTACCGCACAGGAGGTCGCCGCGCTCGAAAAGGTGATTGAAGACTTCGACGGAGCGGTGCGGCGCACCAACGACACCCTCGAGCTCTTAGACGCAAAGGACCAGTTCTACCGCGTCCTGCTTGCGGGCGCTCGCAGCGAAGTCCTCGAGGAGGTCCACACCGGCATCAAGGCCCGAATGCGCTCACTGTGCACTCGCTCGCTCTCGAGACCGGGACGACCCGAAGAGGCGGTGTTGGAATTGCGCGCCGTGAGCGAGGCGATCGTGCGCCGAGACGCCAACCTGGCCCAGAAGTTGAACGACCAACACGTGCAGGCGGCCTGCCTATTCGTCTTGGGTGACCTAACTCGTCCCTTGGAATTGGTGTCCGCGAAGTAATTCGTGGCCCTTAGTGGTAAGTCACTGTTTCGTCGTTTCTCACGCACGTTCTTCTGCGCCACCGTGGTGGCTGTCGTCTTCGCGCTGGCAACGGGCAGCGAATGGAACGTGGTCGCCGCGTCGTTCAAGTCGCACGCGCACCACAAGGCGCACGTCTATCCTCTTACCGGGTTCGGGGGATACCAGTCGTTCGGCGCGGTCACGCAGGTCAGCGCGCAATGGGTGGTCCCTTCCTTTGTCTCCCAGCGCGTGCTCGGACAAGCGGCGACGTGGGTCGGCGCGCAAAATTCCGGCAATAAATTTATTCAACTCGGCGTTATCGTTGACTGCCCGGCTTGGGCCGAGACCTCTTACGACGTGTTCTGGAGCGATACCGCCAAGGGCTACCTTCCTCAGTTTGTCGGGCGCATCTTTCCGGGCGACCAGGTATCGGCCTCGATGGTGCAGAACAAGCGCGGTTGGTTTCTCAAATTTAGGGACCCGTCCATCAAGTTCTCCTACGCCAAAGAGGTCAAGTACGCAAAGGGCGTGTCATTCACCGACGCCGAGTGGCTCCAGGAGGACCCGGCGCCCGCCAATATCTCGGCGCAGGATGTGCCCTATCCCGACATCACCAACGTGAAGTTCACCAAATTGAAAGTCGACCACCGGACGCCCGAGCTCACGCTCGATGACGGCCAGACCTTGAGCGCCAACGGCGGCGCCATTCGAGTTCCGACGCCGGTGCGTCATGATTCCTTCACCTTCGTTCGGCCCAAGGGTGTCGCCGAGCAGTATCTCGTCGACGCCCGCAAAGTGGATTTTGCCGAGAACACGTTCAATGCACAGCTCGCTCGGTGGAAATCGTTCTCGAAACAGGCCCGATCGCGACACGTCAAGAAGCTCTTGATGGCCTTCCGCGCGGGGGCCAAGGAGTTCAAGACCCAAACGTGGCCCCCGCCGACGCGTCGCGACGTCTCGTACCTGGTGACGAGTCTGGATCACGACGCGACCAACCTGAAGGCGTGGGTTCGCTCGGGGTACAAGAACGAGGGATCGGGGCTCACGACGTTCGAGGACGGGTACATTGAAGGCGACCGGCTGATGAACACGGTGCGCGCCCTACTGAATCTGCCGCCGCCCTAGGCGAACTTCGCGTCTTGTTCTCCCTACGAACGTAGCTGGGAGTTGCGGATCACCCAAACTCTCAGTCCTGGCCCAATGCTTCGCGTCGCGACGACACCGAGGGGAAAAAACCTGCGTCGCGTCGCGCCTTTCGGTATGGTCGTGCTGGAATTACCACGTCGGCGCTGACTCCTTCACCCCGTTCGAAAAGGGCAAGTGTGGACAATCGAATGTCGGACGCACTGCGCCACGCTGAAGTTGCCGTGACTAGGGGTCGACGCGTAACTCCAGTCGCGGTCGGTGTTAGGGGTGAAAACGGCGAAAGACCACGCTGCCGTTGTGGCCGCCGAATCCGAATGAGTTAGAGATCACGTACTCCAGTTCGACCGCGCGGGCCGCGCCGGTAACGACGTCGAGACCGATCGCGTCGTCGACATGGGTGGTGCCCGAGGTCGGCGGGACTGTCTGGTGACGTAGCGACTGGACGGCCACGACCGCCTCCAACGCGCCGGCGGCGGCGAGGGAGTGGCCCAGGTGGCCCTTGACGGAGGTCACTGGCACCGCGCGCGACCCGAAGACTGCTCGCACAGCGATGGACTCGGCCAGGTCGTTGAGAGGCGTCGAGGTGCCGTGGGCGTTGA
>PLXU01000071.1 GCA_003151555.1 Acidimicrobiaceae bacterium
ACAAGTTCTACATCATGGACCTGGCCCCCGGCAAGAGCCTGATCGAGTGGGCGGTCCAGCACGGGCACACCTGCTTCGTAATCAGTTATCGCAATCCCGACGCCACCATGGCCGAACTGAGTATGGAGGACTACCTGCGACAGGGCCTCTTGGACGCGGTGCGCGTGGTGCGCGAGATCACCGGTGCGTCCGAGGTGAACACCGTGTCGCTCTGCCTCGGTGGGACCTTGAGCGCGATTGGCTTGGCCTATAACGCGTCGATGGGCGACGAGTCGATCAAGTCGGCCACCCTGCTCAACACCAACACTGATTTCTCGGTGCCCGGCGTGCTGGGCGTCTTCACCGACGAGGCAACGATCGACGGCATGGAAAAGCAGATGGCCAAGGACGGCTACCTCGAGGCCGACACCATGGCGCACGTCTTTGACACGCTGCGAGCCAACGACTTGATCTTCCAGTACGTCTCGAATAATTGGCTGCTCGGCCACCAGCCCCCGGCCTTCGACCTGCTGGTCTGGAACCAGGACAGCACCCGCATGCCGGCCAAGATGCACTCGGAGTATTTGCGCAGTTGCTATCTCAACAATGACTTCGCTCGTGGTCAGTTCGAGATGGGCGGGCACAAACTCGATCCCCACCAAGTCAAGGTCGACACGTACGTGGTCTCGGCCATCAACGACCACATCGTTCCGTGGTTCTCGGGCTACAAGACCGCACAGATCTTTGGCGGACTCAACCGGTTCGTACTGAGCACGGCCGGGCACATCGCCGGGGTGGTCAACCCGCCGAATCCCAAGGCCAAGTTCTGGACCAACGACGAGCGACCGGCCGATCCCCAGGAGTGGCGCCGCGCGGCGCAGTTGCGCGAGAGCACCTGGTGGGAGGACTGGACCGAGTGGATTGGCCAGCGCGCCGGCGCCAAAGTGGGCGCGCCCGAGCGGCTCGGCGCCAAGGACTACCCGTTGCTCGAGGCGGCCCCCGGCAGTTACGTACGTGATCGCTCGTGATCGCGACGTCACCGAGGTCGTCTGACACCCGCCAGGTCACTGTCGCCAACCGGTCGCTGCGCGTGCGCGTGCAGGGCAGTGGTCCGGCGTTGTTATTGCTCAATGGCCTCACCCGTCCCCTCGAAAGTTGGGAGCCGTTCGTCGCCGCGCTAGGCGAGCGCACCGTCGTCACCTTCGACGCGCCCGGCATTGGCGAGAGCCCCGAACCAATGATGCCGCTGTCGATAGAGAAACTGGCCACCGTCGCTCAATCGGTGCTCGATGAAGTGGGTCTTGACCGTGTCGACGTGCTGGGCATCTCGCACGGCGGCGCCGTGGCCCAGCAGTTCGCCGTCACCTACCCCGCGAGGTTGAATCGTTTGGTCCTCGTCGCGACTTCGTGCGGCGTGGGATCGGCGCCGGGTAATTTGAACGCGCTCACTGACTTGACCACGGAGTCGGGTGCGCGCGCCTGGCCCGAAGTGGCGACCGCGTTGTGGCATTCAGTGGCCGTCGCCTGCTGGTCGAGCCTGCCGTTCCTCGGCGCGATTGACGCCCCCACGCTGGTGATCTGCGGTACGGAGGACACGGTCACGCCGCCCGCCAACAGTCGAATGCTGGCCGCACGCATTCGCGGCGCCGCGTTGGCCACCCTGCCGGGCGGTCACGATCTGCAAGGTCCTGACTTGGCCGCCTCGTTGGCGCGCGTCGTCGACAACTTCCTCGACGGTGTGCTCTAGGGTCCGCCATCTCTCATCGCCCATTGAAATTACGTCACCGAACAACGTCACCACAACAAAGGAAAGAGACATGACAGAACTGCGCTTTGACGGACGGGTTGCCATCATTACCGGCGCCGGCGGCGGCTTAGGTCGCAGCCACGCGCTCGAGCTCGCCCGGCGCGGCGCGTGGGTACTCGTGAACGACCTGGGCGGTGCGCTCGACGGGAGTGGCTCCTCGGCCTCGGCCGCCCAGCGAGTGGTCGACGAGATCACGGCCGCGGGCGGCGTCGCGGCGGCGAACGATGACAGCGTGGCGACCGCGCAGGGTGGTGAAGCGATCGTGCAATGTGCGCTCGACGTGTTCGGGCGGGTCGACGTGCTCATCAACAACGCCGGCATCCTGCGCGACAAGGCCTTTCACCGGATGGGCGCCGACTTGATCGATCAAGTGATTGACGTACACCTGAAGGGTGCCCTCTACGTCAGCCAGCCCGCCTTTCGTCTGATGCGCGAGCAGGGTTACGGTCGTATTGTCAACACCAGTTCGGCGTCGGGCCTGTTCGGCAACTTCGGACAGGCCAACTACGGCGCGGCCAAGGCCGGCTTGGCCGGCCTGACGCGCGTCCTGGCGCTCGAGGGCGCCGATCACGACATCAAGGTCAACGCGATCGCGCCCATCGCGCTGACGCGTATGACCGAAGGAATCCTCGGCGAACTCGCGTCCAAGGTCTCGGCCGAGTCGGTGAGCCCCCTGGTGGCCTACCTCACCAACGAGGAGTGCGCGGTCAACGGCAACATCTACTCCGTCGCGGGAGGGCGCATCGCGCGCATCTTCGTCGCCGAAACGTACGGAGTGGTCTTGAAAGAGAACACCGCCGAGGCGGTCCAGGCGCAGTTGTCCCAGATCGACGAGGTGGACGCCACGCGATTCCACGAGCCATCGTCGCTCGACAGCGAGACAACGATCATCGCCAAGGCGCTGTCCGAAGTCGCTTGAAGCGCCAGCGCACGTGAATTGATGCGTGCAACGTTGAGGGCAAGGAGTTCGCGGGCGGTGCGTCGGGAATAGCGTCGCGTCATTAAGACGTGAACAACTTCACAAGTGTTGCTCGTGGCGCCGCTGGCTATGGTGAGTCAGGGGGTGATTTCCATGCTCGAAAAGAAAGTTGCCATGGTCACGGGGGGCACGCGCGGAATTGGTCGGGCCATCACGCTGGCCCTGGCCGAGAGTGGCGTGCACGTGGCCGCGGGTTACGTGTCCAATGGCGAAGCCGCCGAAGAGACGAAGGCCTTGGTGGCCGCTGCCGGGGGATCGCTCAGCCTGCACCAGGTGGACATTGGCGACCCCGATGATTGCGTGAAGTTCGCCAACGAAGTCATCGAGGCGTACGGACGCATTGACTACCTCATCAACAACGCCGGGATCAATATCGACCGCACCGTACGGCGCATGACCGTCGAGGAGTGGCACTCGGTCATGCGCATCAACATCTCGGGATGCTTCTACATGGTCAAGGGCGTGATCGAGCACATGATCTCGCGCAAGTCGGGACGAATTGTCAACATCAGTTCAATCATCGGCCAGACGGGCAACGTGGGCCAGGCTAATTACGCGACGGCCAAGTCGGGCATGTTCGGTCTTTCCAAGACGCTCGCGTTGGAGTTGGCCCACAAGGGCATCACCGTCAACTGCGTGGCCCCGGGGTTCATCAGTACCGACATGATGGCGTCGGTGCCGGAGAAGATTCTCGAAGAAATCGTGGCGCGCATTCCCGTCGGGCGCCTGGGCGCGCCGGAGGAAGTTGCCTTCGCTGTTATGGGACTGCTTGACGATCGCTCGGGCTACATCACCGGGGCGGTGATCCCGGTCAACGGTGGCCTCGACATGTGACTCATCGTCACTGTGTCGACATCGTGGTGCCGTCTGGAAATTAGCTGACGCGCTGCGTGTCGCGTTGGTATACGCGAGCGGCAATCCGGGCCATCACGACCGACCAGATCGCAATGACAATCCAGGCCTGCGCTGGCGGCCAGCCGCTCGGACTTAGGACCGAGCGCGAGGCCTGTACCAGCCAGTAGGAGGGAATGTCCTTGACGATCTTTAACATCACGCCCGACGTGAAGATTGGCCCGAACGATCCGCCCAACAAGGCAAAGAGCGACGTGACGCCGCCTAACGCCGGTCCGAGGGAATCGACCTTCATCAAGTGTCCGAGCAGGATTCCAATAACGGCGAAGGGAATGAGTCCGATCAGTAACAGGACCAGCATGGTCAGCCACTGGACCGCGCTGAGACTCACGCCCAACGTGCTTCCCGCAATGCCCAGCCCGATGATGGCGAAGAGCGCCATCATGTAGCCACTCAAGACTTTGGCGGTGAAGTAACTCCACGTCGAGAGCGGCGTGATCTTCATCTGACGCGTCCAGCCGATCTGGCGCTCGGCGGCGATGCGCGCGCCACTCGAGAGCATCGCCGTCATCGAGCCCCAGGCCGCCATGCCCGTCATGTAATACAGCGGGAAGGGGATGCCCAGCACGATGATGTTCTTGTTGGGGCTCGCGATGGCAAAGAACAGGACCAGCGGGAAAATCAGCGAGAAGATCAGAAACCTTCGGTTGCGAAGGGTGCGGAGAATTTCGAAGCGCAAGTAAGTGAGGTTCTTCATTGCAGTTCCTGACCCCGGTTGAAGTCCGTCCCCGCGCGAAGCGCGTCCGCCTGGTCTTGATCATCGGCCGTCAACTCTAAGAAGGCTTCTTCCAGACCTACGCCGCGAACCTCTAGGTCGCGCGCGCCGGGGTAGCGCGCGAGGAGTTCGCGCAGTACCTTGTCGGATGCCTCAGAGTCACCGCACGAGAGGGTCACGCCTTCGCCGCGCCGTTCCGCATTGGATACTCCGGGGAGTTGGGATAGTTCGGCCACCGGGACGTCCACGAGAGTGGCTCTGATGACGCGTCCGCCAACCTTGGCCTTGATCTCGGTGGGGGGACCGTCCGCGACGATGCGACCACGCGCCATCAAGATGATCCGGTCGGCGTACGAGTCGGCTTCTTCCAGGTAGTGCGTCGCGAAGATGACTGTCTTGCCCTCGGCGGCCACTGAGCGCATGACGTTCCAGAAATCGCGGCGACCCTCTACGTCAATGGACGCGGTCGGTTCGTCCAGCACCAGCAGATCGGGATCGGCCACGAGGGCGATCGCGAAACGAACGCGCTGCGTCTGGCCACCCGAGAGCTTGACCGTTGATCGCTTGGCGATCTCGGTCGTGCCAGTGAGGCGCAACACCTCATCGACGTCGAGGGCGTGAGGATAAAGCGACGCCACCATGGTGATCAGTTCGCGCACGTTGAGGTACTGCGGGGGTGAACCGGTCTGGAGCATGCCGCCGACCAGGCCAGCCTTCACGGCGTCGCTCGGCGATTGACCGAATAACGTCACCGTGCCCTTATCGGGTCGGGTGAGACCCAACACCATGTCGATGGTGGTGGTCTTGCCGGCTCCGTTCGGTCCGAGCAGCGCCACAATTTCGCCGGCCGCAATGTTCACGTCAATGGCTCGCACGGCCTGAACCACGCCAAATGACTTGCTGAGGCTCGTCAGGACGATGCCACTACGGTCCTTTTCTAGTGCTCTCACGACATCAACTTTGGCACAAACGCCGGTACGTCAAAAAAAAATGCACGCTCTGCACCATCGCCGCAGCGACGCAATCGGGCCCCGTCGTCAAAGGCACTCCAACGACGTCGCGGGTGGGTGCTCTTTCGTTCACACGGACTTCACTGACCTCTCGCTGCACTGTGTCGGACAAGGATCCTGCGTTGATCTCGCAAAGCTAGGGTGTGGCCCACGATCCATCGGATGTCCGCTACCCGAGTGAAGGAAGTCACCGTGCCCACAGCCGACGAACTGCTCAGCGCCCCGGCGGTCATCGAGTTGGCCGAATGCTTACGCCTCGCCGCTCCCAACCAGGGCTGGGCCCGCGTTCGCGCGAGCACGAAGAACTTCGATGGTTTGGCCCTGGGCGAACGGGCCGTCGTGGTGCGCGACGCGCTGCTCGCCGATCTGCCCGCCTCCTACGCGGCGACCGCCAAGATCGTCCGCAAAATGCTCAAGAACGAGGCGTTCACCAGCTGGATGATCTGGCCGGTCGGTGAGGCGGCGGCGGTCAGAGCGTTGGCCTCGACAAAGTCCGGCGATTTTGAGGACGGCCTCAGGTTGTTGGCACAGCTCACCGGCCGATTCTCCAGTGAGTTCGCCATCCGTTCCTTTCTCAACGCCGACCTTCAACGAACGCTCGACGCGGCGATCATCTGGACACGCGATCTCGACGAGGCCGTGCGACGGTTGGCGAGCGAGGGGACACGACCCCGCCTGCCGTGGGCCAAGCAGGTGCCCGCCTTTCGCGCCCAGCCCGCCGCGGCAATCGAGATCCTCTCGCGGCTGTACCGCGACGAGTCGGAGACCGTTCGCCGATCCGTCGCCAATCACCTCAACGACATCAGTCGGGCCGATCCCAATCTTGCGGTTCGAACGGCGACGCGATGGCTCAAGAAGCCCGACGCAAACACACCACGGCTGGTCCGTCACGCCATGCGCACGCTGATCAAGCAGGCCCACCCCGGGGCCCTGGCCTTGATGGGTTTCGCTGCGAGCGAAACCGTCTCGATTGGTCGGCCGAAGGTCCAGGCGAAGGTGGTGCCACTGGGCGGTGAACTGGTGTTTGAGAGCGTCGTCGTCAATCAGGGTCCGAGCGAGATACGCCTGGTGATTGATTACATCGTGCACTATCAGAAGGCCAACGGCACGCAGGCCCCTAGAGTCTTCAAGCTCAGCACCAAGACGCTGGCGCCGGGGGAGCGGCTGCGCATCCAAAAGCGCCACTCGTTCAAGCCCATAAGCACTCGCAGACACTACGCCGGTCGTCACACGATTGAGCTGCAGGTGAACGGGTCGCGCTCGCAGGGCACAAGTTTTGACGTCGTGACGTAGTAATCGATGACCTTGGGGTTTCCTCGTTACAGAAGTAAGTAACGGACCCTCGGTGTTAGGTTTCCGATTGTGAGTGAGCGATGGGTCGTGCCAAGTTCGCTCAGGGTGGACCTGAGACTCGTCACGCCGGTCACCGGCGCCATAACCGCGCTGCCGCTCGTCGGCGTGTTCGTGCTCGGACTGGCACTGGGCAGCACTCGGGCCGCAATCTCAATGGCGGTGGGCGCCAACCTGATCGCCATCGTGTCCTTGGTCGGCGCACCGCGCCTGTCGATTGGTCTCGCCCTCTGCGATGCGCTCGCCATGGGCTTGTCAGTATTCCTTGGATCGGCGACCGGCCCGTATCCCTGGTTGCACTCGGTGGTGCTCATTCCCTGGTGTTTTGCCTCCGGGATGCTGGTGGCGTTCGGCAAAACCCAGGCCACAATCGGGACCCAAGCGATCATTGCCTTCGTCGTATTGGGACGTTTCTCGGGCACGCCGATCAACGCGCTCTACCTCGGTCTCCTCGTGATTGCGGGTGCCCTAGTGGAAGTGGCGGCCCTGTTCATACTTCGACTTCCCCCGAGTCTTCGCTACCAGCGGGGACGTTTGGCTGACGGTTTCGAGGCGCTGGCCGAACTGGTCCGGCGCGATCCGGGCATCTCGACCCACGACGTGGCCACCACCCTGGACGACGTCGGGCGTGCGCTTTCGGCGCCGTCGCTCTTCGGGCGCACCGATGTGCGCGACCTTCGCGCGGCGCTCGACCAAGCACGGCGGATGCGCTTCGAACTCACGACCCTCAACGGATTGCGAGTGCGAATCTCGGGTGAGGGTGCCAACACCGTGCAATCGGAAATTACCGACTGTCTGCACGGGGCGGCCGCGGCACTGGACGACATAGGCACGGGGCTTCGACGGCCCCGTGAGGGGAGCGACTGGCGGGGTCCGGCGAGCGAATTCCGAGACGAGTTGGCCAGTCTCGAGAGGGAATTGGCGCTGGTTGAGTCAAACGCTGTCGTCATTGCGCGCCAGTGCCTGTCCTATCTGGAGGCGCTCGGTGGTCAGATTCGCGCGGCCGGCAATCTCATGGAGAAGTCTCGTGACCCCGGTAGTCGCCAAGCGTGGCGGCCCCACCTGGCGAAACGTCGCGGCGGCGACGCCCGCACTCTTCGGGGTGATCTCGCGGTCGTGCGGGCAAACCTTCGCCTTGATGCACCAGCTTTTCGACACGCCGTTCGCCTAGCGATCGCGGTACCGGCGTCGTTGTTCGTGGCGTCGTGGCTATCCCTGCCGCGTGGTTACTGGCTGGCCTTTGCCGTCGCCGTCATCTTGAAGCCGGACTACAGCACGCTCTTTGACCGCGGACTCGGCCGGGTGGTGGGAACATTGGCCGGAGCCGCCCTCTCGGCGGTAGTGGTCAGTGAGCTCCATCCAGATTTAGTGTTCACCACCGTGTTGGTGGCCCTGATGGCGTGGGCCGTCTATTCCTTCTGGGCGGCGAGCTTTTCGGTGGCCATGGGATTTGTCACCGCGCTGGTGCTGATTCTGCTCAGCACGTCGCTGCACGACTCGGTGGGCACGGCCGTCGACCGATTGATCGATGTATCACTGGGGGCAGTAATCGCCGTGGTGGTGTATCTCGTGTGGCCGACCTCGCCCCGCTCGGGCGTCGAAGGGGCGCAGTCCGCGCTCTTCTCGTCGTTGCGCCAGTACCTGGCTGCGGTCATGGACGTCGTTGAAGAAAGGCCGGCGGAAGGTAGTCGAATGATGGACTGCTCCAAAGCGACGCGTCTGGCCTGGGCCAACACCGAAGCGGCGGTGGACCGCTCGATTCAGGAGCCAGCGGCGACTCGGGTTGATCCTTCGCAGAGTAGGGGACTGCTCGCCGCCGCGCAACGAATCGTGCGCGCCACCCAGGCGCTCTGGATTGACGCCGAGCGCGGTGCCACGCTGACACCCTTCGGCGAATTCGACGCTCTGGTGGCCGGACTACTCGAGGGCCTTGACAACCTCACTCGCTCGTTCTCCGATGGAGCGGCCGTTCAGATGCCCCAACTGAGAAGGCTCTACCTCGCCGTCGAGCAACCCCTCGTTGTTCACGGTGCCGCGTCGTCGATCAGCCTGCACTTGGACGAATTGGTCAACGCCGTCGACACGGCGGCCCACCTGGTGGGGCTGTCCGCACCGGTCTGAGTAGGCCCTATTGATTCAATTCGTTGCGGCAACGTGGGGGATTCAAATTCTCCGGGTGCAATCAAGCACGACGATCGAATTGTCGAATCGTCAGTGCGGCTTACTGAAGATACTTCTCCACCACCTCTTCGGATCGCAGTGTGGCGCCATCCGGGTCCAGGCCGGCGTGGCGGCGCGCCCGACGCTGGCGCAGTAAGTCCCAACACTGGTCGAGTTCCACTTCGATGGTCTTTAGACGAGCGAGATCTTCCTTGGAGGCCGGCATATCCGCGTGGGACTCCTCCAGCTCCAGCTCCTCGTCGGCCAGCTGGCTGATGCGTATTAGAACGGTGTTGTCATCCATTGAGGTCCTTTCGGTCCTTGTCTAAAAGTCGAACGTGCGATGTTCGGCGCGAAGACACGTCGGCGAATGTTGGCGGTCTACTGAACGAGCACTGTAACATGCGCCACTCTAGGTGCTCACTACACGACACGGTCGCGTCGAGCCGTCAGGCGCAGACCAAGGGGGCAGGGGCTACCACGACCGTCTCGAATGGTGCCTGTGGGTTCGTGAGAAGGGAGTTTTCTTTGTAGTCTTTTTGTAAATGACGGGCCAGAAACTCCGAATCGTGCGACACGGGACCCGATCGTTGTGGGGCTCGGGGTCAGAGGAAAAATATGAGCAACGGTAATCTGTTTGAGCGTTGGGGCAGACTGGTAAGTCGTCGGCGACGCAGCATCCTCGTGGTCGCGATGATCGGCGTGCTGATCGGTCTGGTGTGGGGGACTGGGGTCATCGGCCAGCTTCAGGGTGCCGGTGGATTCAATGCTCCCAATGGCCAGAGCCAACTGGAGAGCAGCCTGGCGACCGCATCGTTCGGTCGCGACGCCGGTGACGTGGTGGTGCTGTACTCGAGTCCGACCCTTTCGGTGCGGTCGCCCGTTTTTCGCAGCGCCGTGACTTCCACCCTGGCCAAGCTTCCGCGCGCGGACGTCTTGTCGTCAACGACTTACTGGTCCAGCGGATCGACGCAGTTCGTAAGTTCCAATGGACACGACACGTTTGCCGTCCTAGAGATGAAGGGCTCGAGCGACGACGATCGACAGCACAGTTTCGACGCCATCAAGGCTCAACTCAACGCGCCTGGGTTGCAGACGAGCGTAGGCGGCCTCGTGCCCACCGACCAGGCGTTGAGCAGCCAAACCACGAAGGACATCAAGCGTGCGGAGACCCTCTCGTTTCCGATACTGCTCGTGCTACTGCTTTTGATCTTCGGCAGTCTGACCGCGGCCGGGTTGCCGATGGCGATTGGCATCGTCGGGATTTTGGGCTCGTTCACGGCGCTACGCGTACTGACCCTTTTCACGCCGATCTCCATATTCGCGGCCAACATCACGACGATCATGGGGTTGGGGCTGGCCATTGACTACGGCCTGTTCATGGTGAGCCGGTTCCGAGAGGAGCTCCATCGCCAGGGCTCGGTCGAAGACGCCGTGGCGCGCACCGTCGCCACGGCCGGACGCACCGTTATGTTCTCCGGCCTCACCGTCGCGATCTCCATCGCCAGTTTGATGCTGTTCCCGGAATCGTTCCTGCGCTCAATGGGTTACGGCGGCGTGCTTACGGTACTGGTTGACATGCTGGCCGCACTCACCGTCATGCCCGCCCTGTTGTCCTTGCTGGGGCCCAAGGTCAACTCGTTGCGAATTCGAAGGACGGTCTCCAAGCCGCCGGTCACCGTCGAGAGCGGTCGTTGGTACAAAATGGGGACGCACGTCATGCGCCGACCGGTGGCCTACATGGCCGTCATTGTCGTCATCCTGCTCGCGCTCGGTTCACCGTTCCTGCACGCTGTCTGGGGCGGGGGTGACGCGACTGCCCTACCCCCGGGAACTCCCTCGCGGGTCGTGACCCAGACGCTGAGCCGCGACTTTCCCAACAATCCCAGCGCGCCGATTGAGGCGCTGGTGAAGTTCAACGGACCAATCAAGGGTTCGAGCATTCGAACCGCGCAGCTCGCCAGTTACCAGAAGGAGTTGGCCGGCGTCACCGGCGTCACCGGCGCGCTGGTCACCGGCGTACGCGGCGATGTCGCGAGGCTGGACCTGGGCTACGCCGCCAACACCAATTCGCCCCAGGCCGAGAAAATTGTCAAGGAAGTGCGCGCTATCACCAATCCGCCCGGAACGCAGGTCTACGTCGGCGGACAGACGGCCGAGTTGGTCGATACCTTGGCCAGCATGGGCAGCGTGCTGCCCTGGATGCTGCTCATCATGGTGCTCGCCACCTTCGTGATGCTCTTCCTCGCCTTCGGATCAGTTGTCTTGCCACTCAAAGCCATTGTCATGAACATTCTTTCCCTGTCGGTCATGTTCGGGGTGTTGGTGTGGATCTTCCAGGAGGGCCACCTCTCCGGCCTTCTTCACTTCACGGCCAACGGCACGCTCAATCCGTCGACGCCCATCTTGATGTTCGCCCTAATGTTCGGGCTCTCGATGGACTACGANNTTCGGCCTCTCGATGGACTACGAGGTGTTCTTGCTCTCTCGGATAAGGGAGCACTACCTCGCCAGCGGTGACAACCAGACCGCGATCGCCGTCGGTCTGCAGCGCACGGGCGCCATCATCACCAGCGCGGCGGCGCTGCTCGTCATCGTCGTCGGTCCGTTCTCACTGTCGAGCGTCTCGTTCACCAAACTCATGGGCGTGGGCATGATCGTGGCGCTCGTCGTGGACGCCACGATCATTCGCGTCGTACTGGTGCCGGCCACTATGAAGTTGATGGGGCCAGCCAATTGGTGGGCCCCCGCGCCGCTTCGCCGACTGCACAAGAGAATTGGATTAGACGAAGGCGCCAGCGTGAATTCGTCGCCCGCGACGTCATCCGGCGAATTCGAACTCGTCAAGAACTAGATGCTCGAGACCCGATCTTCGTCGCTCACTGGCCGGCAATTAGGTTTGGTGTATTGGATTCAAAATTCAGGCTCGATGAATATTCCTCGAAAGGGGCCGATACGCGGTGAGCGAGTTCGCCACGAAGTTGCAATATGTCGTCGAGCGTTTTACCGATGACGCCGCCGAAGTGGATAGGGCGGACTGGCTTGCCGCCGATCACCTCGACGAACTCGCCGCGCTAGGGCTGTACGGACCGTTTGCCCCCGTCGCGGACGGCGGACTCGGACTTAGTCTCAGTGAGTTGTGTGACGTCGTTGAAGTATTGGCCGCGGCGTGCTTGACCACGACGTTCGTGTGGATCCAGCACTTTCGCCTGCTCGCGGCCGTGCTGGACCCGACGGGGCCACCCCTGCTCGGCAACCTCAAGCCAAAGGTCATTGGTGGCGAGACGAAGGCGGGCGTTGTCCTGCGCGGGCTTCAGCCGGGTCCGGCCAGGTTGAGTGCGACGCCAACCGCGCAGGGGTGGTCACTCGACGGTGACGCGCCCTGGGTAAGTGGCTGGGGGCTCGTCGACGAGTTATTTGTCGCCGCGCGCGGGCCCGACAACACCGTTGTCAACTTCCTCATTGCGCCGAAGGATCAACCGGGACTCGTGGCCACCCGTCATCGGCTTTCGGCCCTCAACGCCAGCGTCACTGTTCGCTTGGACTTTAATGCGCTGGTCGTGCCCAGCGGCCAGATGGTCGGCCAGAGTCCCTTCGATCCGTCACTGGAAGGTCCCGAGGGGCTTCGAGTCAACGGTTCACTGGCGCTCGGGGTGGCCCGTCGATGCTGCACGCTGCTCGGACCCACGTCGCTCGACGACGAACTTCGTGAATGTCGCGACGGGTTGGACGGCGCCGACGCCGAGACCATGGCTCTGGCCCGCGCGGGCGCCTGCGAACTGGCGGTGCGCGCTTCGCTGGCCCTCGCCGTTGAACGGGGGAGTTCGTCGGTGATTTCGGGTGGCATCGCCGAGCGCAGCGTGCGCGAAGCAGCGCTGTTGCTCACGTTTGGCAGTCGACCGGCGATCCGGCGAGCGCTCCTGCAAAAATTCGGCGTGGCTGAGTAGTCGCGGCCACTCGCGACACTGATCGTCGAGCCGATCAGCCCCAGACTTCGTCGGCGGTCTCCTTCACGAGACGCAACTTGGCGACCTCGTCTTCGAACGTTATGCTGTTGCCCTCCACCGTCGAAGAAAATCCGCACTGCGGCGACAGGCAAA
>PLXU01000015.1 GCA_003151555.1 Acidimicrobiaceae bacterium
TCGGGTTGGTAGTAGTCGTAGTAGGACACGAAGAACTCCACCCGATTCTGGGGCAGCATCTCCTTTAGTTCCGAGGCCAGTTGGGCGGCTAGCGATTTGTTCGGCTCCAAGATCAGGGTCGGGCGCTGAACCCGTTCGGCCAACCAGGCAATGGTCGCCGTCTTGCCGCTGCCGGTGATGCCCTCGAGGGTTTGGAAGCGCAGTCCGTTCTGGACCCCGGCGGCCAGGGTCTCGATGGCGCGCGGCTGATCGCCCGAGGGGCTGAAGGGCGACTCCACCAGAAACTTATCCATCGGCCAGCCCGCTCTCCTTCAACACGGCATCGAGCTGCTCGTGCAGTTCGTCGAGCGACCCTTCGTTCCAGATGACTCGATCCACAATGGCGGCCCGCTCTTCATTGGACATCTGATTATGCAGTCGAGATTGGGCGTCCTCTAATGAGAAGCCCCGCAACTCGCTCAAGCGAGCGAGCGCCGTCTCGGGTTTCACCAGGACCGCCCACACCTCGTCGAGGTGCAGGAGATCGCGATGCTCCGGTCGAAAGAGTGGTAGCGCGACGAAGCACGCCGCGCCCGTGGCCTCATCCAGTCGGCGCAGTATCTCGGCGCCGATGTGCCCGTGGGTGATGGCGTTAAGACGTCGAAGTGCGGTGCGGTCGTGAAAGACCACGTCGGCCAGGAACGCTCGATCGATCGTCATGTCCGCGTTCAACACGGCGTCACCGAAGGCGTCGCGTAACGCCGCGTAGGCCGCCGCGCCGGGTTGGGTCACTTCGTGGGCGATCTCGTCAGCGTCGATCACGGACCAGCCGATCGAAATCAGGTGCTCGGACGTGGCCGATTTCCCGGCGCCCATCCCGCCCGCGATGACAATTCGTTTCACCTGACTACGGTAGCCACCCCCTGTGACATCGCCTCCCAAGATCCAAGTGACACCGGATTTTTCCGGGAGTTGGCTATGGTCTTAGTGATTGCCGAAGGGAACGGAAACTAGTGCTTCGATACGTCAGTCGGCGTCTAATCCAGTTGCTCGGGATCGTCTTTGTAATCTCCGTCGGCAGTTTCTACCTCATTCACCTACTGCCTGGCAATCCGGCCGTGGTCATCCTGGGTAACGCCTACAACCCCATCACCAAGGCCGCGTTATACAAACAATTGGGACTCAACCGACCGGTCATCGAGCAGTACTTCATCTGGATGGGCCACGTGCTGCACGGTAATTTGGGCACGTCGTTCATCTCGCGGGTCTCGGTTGTCTCCACCATCCGCGCGGCCCTGCCGATCGACGTCGAGTTGATCATCTTGAGCCAGATCCTCGCCCTATTCATCGCCATCCCCCTGGCCATGGTCTCGGCGCGCAAGCCCGACGGGCCCGTCGACCGATTGCTGAGCGCCGGCAGCTTCACCCTGCTCTCCGTCCCGCCCTTCATCGTCATCGTGCTGCTCGTGCTGCTCGTATCCATCAAGATCGGCCTCGCCAATACCGGACCATCGGCCTACGTGCCCCTGGCCACCAACTGGCTGGCCAATCTCGAAAGTCTGTCGTTGGCGGCGATCACGATCGCGATCGGTAGCTTCACGCTCTATTTTCGCGTCCTGCGCAGCGATCTCATCGCCACCATGCAAGAAGAGTTCATCACCATGGCCCGCTCCAAGGGGCTGAGCCGACGGCGCATCATGTGGCGCCACGCCTTTCGCCCTTCCTCGGTCACCCTGCTCGGCAGCGCCAGCGTCAGTATCGGTGGTCTGCTGGCCGCGCTCTTCGTGGTCCAGTACCTACTCGCCATCCCGGGGCTGGGCTACGAACTCATCGCTGCGATCAACACCAGCGATTACCTGCTGGTCCAGGGAATAGTTTTTGTGGTATCCGTGGCCGTCGTGATCATTAACTTCATCTTTGACTTCATCATCAACATCGTCGATCCGAGGATTAGTCGTGAGTGAACTCTTTGGGGCGCCCGAGACAACGGCCCATCCGCACGTCGAGCCCCCCGAGGAGAAGGAGCCGCTGGGCGTCTTCTTTTGGATCTGCGTGGGCTGGATCGGACTCAATCTCTTCGGCGCCATCTTCGCTAACGTGCTCCCGCTGCAAAACCCGCTCTATCAGAACTACACCTCGATCAACGCCGGGCCATCCCTGCACCACCTCTTTGGCACCGACGACATCGGGCGTGACATCTTTTCGCGCGTCGTCTACGGCTCGCGAATCTCGATCACCGCGGGGATTGGCGCCATGATCATCGGCTTCGGCGTGGGCGCGCCGCTGGGCATGCTCACCGCCTACCGCCGCGGTCGCTTCGACACGATGGTCACCACCGTCATGTACGCGTTGCTGGCCTTTCCCGGCATCGTGGCCACCATCGCGGTCCTCTCCTTCTGGGTGCCGCGCGACCTGTTCAAGATCATCGTCGTCATCGGCGTCGCGTCGATCCCGATCATCTATCGCATCATCCGAGCGGCCACGCTCTCGGTCGCCTCGCGCGACTTCGTGGTGGCCGCCAAGGTGCAGGGCGCCTCCGACCGACGCATCCTCTTCAAGGAGTTACTGCCCAACGTGGCGCCCGTCCTCATCTCCTTTCTGCTCATCGGCGTCGCCACCGTGGTGACGATCGAGGGCGCGTTGGCCTTCCTCGGGCTGTCGGTCAATCCGCCCACGCCTTCGTGGGGCAACATGATCAACGAGGCGCGCACCATCATGGCGCAGAACCCGTGGCTGGTCATCTTTCCCTCGGTGGCGATTTGCCTCTTCCTGCTAAGCCTCAACTTCATCGGCGACCGCTTGCGCACGCACTTCGACGTGGCCGAGGTGAAGCTATGACGAGCGAGGCGTCGAAATTGCTGGTGGTGAAGGACCTCACCACCACCTTCGCCACGCTGGCCGGACCGTTGACGGCCGTCGCCGGGGTCTCCTTCGACCTCAACAAGAACGAGACGATGGGCATCGTCGGCGAATCGGGCGCCGGCAAAACAGTCCTTTCGCGAACGATCATGGGACTCCAGCAGCGCACCAACGTGACGGTGACCGGCTCGGTGTTGCTCAACGGACAGGAAATCGTCGGGGCCAGCGAAAACGTGAAGCGCAAGCTGTGGGGCACGGAGGTGGCCATGGTCTTCCAGGACCCGATGAC
>PLXU01000169.1 GCA_003151555.1 Acidimicrobiaceae bacterium
GGCGTGTTGGCGCCGTCGCTGCTGGCGCTCGGTCTCGCCGTGGCGCTGGTGGCGACCGTGCTCGCGCGCCGGGTCTCTCATCGCCGTTCGAGGCCGTGGCCCGCGTTGACCCCGGCCGAGCCGTGGGGCTCAGGGCGGCGAAGGCAGACGGTGCGCATGCAATACACCGCGACGTCCTTCGCCGAGCCGCTGCAGCGGGTGTTCGATGACGTCATCCAACCCGCACGTGACCTCGACGTGAGCCCCGCCGCCGAATCGCACTACTACATCGAACGAATTGCCTACCGCACGTCGAGCGACGACGTGATCGAGCGAGTGATCTACCAGCCCGTCATCGCTGCGGTGCGCCGGTGGGGCCGTCTCGCGCGAAAACTGCAGAACGGCAGCGTGCACCGCTACCTCGCCTACGGCCTCCTGGCCCTGGTGATCGTCCTGGTCGTGCTGGCGTGAACGGGTTCGCTCATCACCTGACGTCCGGCCTGGTGGCCCTGGTCCAGATGGCCCTGGTGGCGGTGGGCGGCCCACTGCTGCTCGGCGTCATGCGCAAGGTTCGCAGTCGCTTGGAAGGTCGAGTCGGCGCACCGATCTATCAGCCCTTGCTCGACCTGCGCAAGCTCTTCACCAAGCAGCGCATGCGCCCGAGGGAATCCAGTTGGCTCTTCGGGGCCGGTCCCCTGGTGCTGGTCGCCACCGTCGTGTGCGTGTCGGCCATCTCGCCCCTGGCGACGACCCGTCCACCGTTGGGCCAGAGCACCGACTTCTTCGCGGTCATCTTCACCTTGCTCTTGGGCTCGGTCGTCCTCGCCCTCGCCGCCCTCGACACCGGCACGGCCTTCGGTGGCATGGGCTCGAGCCGGTCGATGACCATCGGGGCGCTGGCCGAGCCGGCCCTGCTGGTGGCGATCCTGGCCATGGCGATTCCCGCGCGCACGTCGAACCTGCCCGCGCTGGTGCGCGCCGGCCTCAGCCATCCCTCGTTGATTGCCAGTCCCACTCGGATACTGGCGTTGGCCTCGTTCCTGGTGGTGATTTTGGCCGAGAGCGGCCGACTGCCGGTTGACAACCCCAGCACCCACTTGGAACTGACCATGATCCACGAGGCCATGGTCTTGGAGTATGCCGGACCCGACCTGGGTCTCATCATCCTCGGCGAGTCGATGCGCCTGGTCTTCCTGCTCGGCCTGCTGGTCAACCTGCTCGTGCCCTGGGGAGTGTCCGACCGGCCCGGCGCTGGCTTCTTCGTCATTGGCCTCGCCGCGCTGGCGGCCAAGGTGCTGGTGACCGGCGTCGCCATTTCCATCTTCGAGGTCTTCACCGCCAAGATGCGACTCTTTCGACTGCCCGAGTTGCTGGCCGGTGGATTCGTCCTGGCCCTGCTCGGCGCGGTGACCGCGGTGGTGGCGCGATGAACAACGCCACCTATTCGAGCCTGCTCGAGCTGGCGGCGGGCCTGGTGATCCTCTGCGCCTTCGTGACCCTGTGGCGCCGCTCACTCTCGGCCATTGTTCGCGCGCTCTGCGTCCAGGGCGTCGCGCTCGGTCTCGTGGCCCTGGTGCTGGGTCTGCACCACCACGACTTGGTGCTCATCACGGTGGGCTGCCTCGTCATCGCAAGCAAGGGAGCGGTCATTCCGACTCTCTTGCGACGGGTACTGGCCAACGACTCGCTCAACCGCGAGACCTCACCGCTCGTCAACGTACCGGCCTCGCTGGTTGGCGCCGGTGCCCTCACCTTCCTCGCCTACGGCGCCACCCGGCCGGTCGTCGCGCTGGTGCCCACCAGCGCGGGTCGGCTCATCCCGCTGGGTCTGGCGACCCTGCTGATCGGCTTCTTCTCGATGGTCATTCGGCGCAAGGCCGCGTCACAGATCGTTGGTCTGTTGCTGGTGGACAACGGCATTGCCCTGGTGGCCTTTCTCGCCACGGCCGGGGTCCCGCTGCTGGTCGAGCTCGGGGCGTCGCTCGATGTGCTGCTGGTGGTCGTGGTGCTGCGGGTACTGGCGGTGCAGCTGTGGTCGAAGTTCGCGGTGCTCGACCTCGACCAATTACGAGAGCTGCACGACTGATGTTGACGATCCTCCTTCTGTCCCTGCCGCTGGCGACGGGCCTCGTCGCGGCGACGCAGTCGTGGCGACGCTGGGTCGGCTGGCTCTGCACGTCGTCGTTAGGCGCAGTGTTGATCCTCGGCATCGTGCTCGCTACGCGGGTGGTGCACGGCCGGGCCGTCAGCGCCTTCTCGGGAATCCTGCGGGCCGACGCGTTGAGCGCCTTCATGGTGATCGTGATTGGCGCGATTGGCCTGTTGGCCACCACCCAGAGCGTGCGCTACCTCGACGCCGAGATTGTCTCCGGACGCGGCACCGCGCGACACGCGACGCTCTACGCGGTGCTAGTCCAGGGATTCATCACCACCATGCTGCTGGCGGTCTTGGCCGGCAACGTCGGCGTGATGTGGGTGGCGGTGGAGGCAACGACGGTCATCACCACTTTTCTAGTTGGTCACCGCAAGACCCGCGGGGCGCTGGAAGCCTCGTGGAAATACGTCATCATCTGCTCGGTGGGCATCGCTCTCGCCTTCCTTGGCACGGTGCTGGTCTACCTGGCCGCCCAACACGCCGGGCCCGGCGCGCACGTCTCGCTGCAGTGGACCTCTCTCATGAGCGTCTCGCATCATCTTGACCCCGGGGTCATGCGCTTAGCCCTCGGCCTGCTGGTGTTGGGCTACGGCACCAAGGTGGGCCTCGCTCCCATGCACAGCTGGCTGCCCGACGCGCACTCTCAGGCCCCCGCCCCGGTCTCGGCCCTCATGTCCGGCGTGCTCTTGACCGTTGCCTTCTACGCGCTGCTGCGATTCAAGGCCATCTGCGACGGAGCGCTCGGGACCGCCTTTCCCCGGGCGCTCTTCGTCACGGTCGGCCTGTTGTCCCTGATCATCGCCGCGTCGCTGCTCTTAAGCCAGCACGACTACAAACGCATGCTCGCCTATCACAGCGTCGAGCACATGGGACTGATTGCCCTGGGCGCGGCCGCCGGCACCCCGCTTGCTATCGCCGCGGTGCTGCTGCACATCCTCGGCCACGGCCTGGCCAAGGGCGTGCTCTTCCTCGCCTCGGGCGAGATCCTCTTGGTCGAAGGAACCACCGAGATCGACCAGGTGAGGGCCCTGTTGGCACGCAGACCGGCGCTCGGGGGAATCTTCGCCTTTGGGTTAGTGGCCCTGCTGGGGCTGCCGCCCTTCAGCCTCTTCGTGAGCGAACTCAACATGCTGCGCGCCGAGGTGTCAGTGGGACTCGGCTGGGCGGCGGCGATTTCGCTCATCTGCATGNNCGGTGATCTTCGGCGCGGTGATGTCGCACGGTCGCCACATGCTCTTTGGCGCTCGGGCCGAGGGCGAGCCGGTCCACAAGACCCCATCGATCGTCACCATTCCCCTCATCTCTGGTCTGGTGGGCTGCGCGGCGCTGGGCGTGCTGGCCTGGCCGCTCGACAGTCTCCTGCGCGCGGCCGCGATGGTGGTGGCGCGGTGACGGCGCTCTCGTTGGTCGAACGTCTCGTGCAAGAGAAGCCGCGGCGAGCCGTCGCGGAACTTGAGTCCATCGAGCTCGTGTCCGCGGCCGGGCTGCTGCTCAACAACGGCTACCGCCTGGCGTTGGTCAGCGCCCAGCACGACGGCGACTACATACGCGTCGTGTACCTCTTTGTCGACGGTCCGCCCGACCAGCGCCTGGAACTGCACGTGCGCCTCGACGCCGACAATCCCCGCGTCGCGTCCCTCGCGCACCTGTCCTTTCCCGCCGGACGGTTCGAACGCGAGATGCGCGACCTCTTTGGTGTCGAGGCGGTGGGCCATCCCCAGCCCCGTCCCCTGGTTTTGCATCAGCACTGGCCAGCCCAGTGGCACCCCATGCGCGCCGACGCCGGACCCCCGCCCCCCATGAACCCCGACGCCGGATCATTCCCCTTCGCCGAAGTTGAGGGCGCCGGCATCTACGAGATCCCGGTTGGACCGGTGCACGCCGGGGTCATTGAACCGGGCCACTTCCGCTTCTGGGTGGTCGGCGAGACAATTGTCCGCATGAAGGCCCGGCTCTGGTTTGTGCACAAGGGCATCGAGCGGCTCTTCGAGGGCCGGGACCTTGGCTTCGCGCTGGGTCTCTCCGAAAAGATCTCGGGCGATAGCGCGGTGGGCCACTCCCTCGCCTTCGTCCAGGCCGTCGAAGAGGCACTCGAGGTCGAAGTGGCGCCGCGCGCCCAAGAGCTACGGGCGGTGCTGGTCGAACTCGAGCGTCTCTACAACCACGTGAGCGACGTCGGGGCGTTGTGCAACGACGTCGGATTCGCCTTGGCCAACGCCCACGCGCTGACGCTGCGCGAGCGGCTGCTGGCGCTCAACGAGAGGGTCACCGGCCACCGCCTGCTGCGTGGCGGCGTCCAATTCGGTGGAGCGGCGCTGCTCGCACTACCCCAAGCGAACGAACTCTCCGATATCGGCCAACAGTTTCACGAGTTGGTGGACCTGGCGCGCGCCAACAGCATCGTCATGGACCGCTTCACGGGCACCGGCGTCTTGACCGCCAACCAGGCCCGCGAGATCGGCGTGCTGGGCGTCGTCGCGCGGGCGTCAGGGCTCAACCGCGACTCGCGAGTGTTGCATCCCTTCGTGCAACTGCCCGCGACCTTTCACCCCGTCCAGCGTGAATCGGGCGACGTACTCGCCCGTTTCGAAGTGCGTTGCGATGAGGTTGACGCCTCGTTGCGCATGGTGAGCGACATCGTGTCGCGCGAAGGTCCGTTGGTTGTTGACGCCGGTGGCGAGATCCTCGAGCGAGCGGGACACGGGACGGGGATTGTCGAAGGGTGGCGCGGGGCAATCGTGCACCGGGTCGAATTTGGCTCGGATGGAAGACTGCAGCGCGTGAAGATCGTGGACCCCTCGTTTTTCGCCTGGCCGGCGTTGCCGGTGGCGCTGAACGATACGATCGTGCCGGACTTTCCTCTCGTCAACAAGAGCTTCAACCTCTCGTACGCGGGCAACGACCTCTAGTATTTGCGCCCGACGTAGCGGGCATCGCTCTACGTCGCTCTTTCGTCGAATCGCTTGGCCATCAAGGGGTCGGGTCGATAGACCACGAACTCGTGAGTGCACGCCAGATACTTTCGCAGCGACCAGCGATCGCCAGGAATAACGCCTAGGGCGTTGGCTTGCACCAGGATGTTTCCGATGGCGGCGGCCTCCACGGGCCCGGCGATCACCTCCATGCCGCACGCGTCGGACGTCAATTGGCACAACACCTTGTTGTTAACGCCGCCGCCCACGATGTGCACGGCGTCCACTGTCCTGCCCGATAACGCCTCCAGCGTGCGAATAGCTTCGCGGTACGCCATTGCCAAGCTGTCGAGGATGCAGCGAGTCACCTGCTCGGGGGTTTGCGGAACGGGTAGGTCATCGCGCCGGCACAGCTCGGCAATTCTTCGTGGCATGTCGCCGGGGGTGAGGAATGACTCGTCATTGATATCAATGATCGTGCGCAGAGGCTGCTCCAGCTCGCAACGCGCCAACAGTTCATTCACCTGAACGTCGTCGCCTCGAAGCCGCCAGACACGTATCGACTCCTGCAGCAGCCACAGGCCCATTACGTTGCGCAGTAAACGGAAAGTATTCTCCACCCCACGCTCATTGCTGAATCCCTCGAGTCTCACCTTTTCGCTGACCAGCGGCGATTCAATCTCCATCCCGACGAGCGACCACGTCCCGCAGGAAATGAAGGCAAAATTCGCTGTCGTGGCCGGCACCGCAACGACTGCCGACGCCGTGTCGTGCGACGCGACGTTGACGACCCGGATTGGACCAGCGGCGCCAACCAGTGAGAGTGCCGTATCGCGCAACTCGCCGATTACGTGGCCCGGTCCCACGAGCTCCGGGAAAATTGACGGGTCCAGATTCAAAGTGCGAAAGATTTCCGTATCCCATTCTCCGCGCGTATCGAGGAGTTGCGTGGTCGACGCGTTGGTAATCTCGGTGGCCATGATGCCGGTCAAGAAGTAGTTAATGAGGTCGGGGATCATGAGCACGTGGCTGGCCTCATCGAGGTATCCACCGGCTTGATCCGCCATGAGTTGAAACACGGTGTTGAACGGCTGGTGAGCAATCCCGGTACGGCGAAACAACTCAGTGAGACCAATGAGCTCCTGCGCTCGCGTAACTGACGATTCGGTACGCGGGTCGCGATAACAAACCGGATTGGACACGAGAGAGCCGTCGGCTCGGATCAGCCCGTAGTCAACGGCCCACGAATCAACGCCTACGGAGGAAATCGGTCCGTCGCGGTTCGCCCGGGCGAGGCTCTCGGTGATTCCACGATGAAGTCCGAGGATGTCCCAGTACAGCCGATCACCCAACGCCACCGCCCCGTTCGCGAAGCGCCCCGCCTCAAAAAGCGTGAAGTGGTCGACTCCCACGTCCGCGACGTAGACCCGCCCGCTCGACGCGCCAAGGTCGACCGCAACTAGTCGGTCATTCATGGCCTTTGGCGTATCCACTCGTCATTGGCCATGAACGCATTCAATCACTCAACCTCGAACCAGTGCACGAACGTCACTGGCCCGGTGACGTGCGTCGAGATACCGGCGGTTAACCGCGGGTCCGCGTGGTGCTTGCGATGAGCGCCGGAAGGTTGTCAGGGGTTGACGATCCGAGCGCTCATCGCAAGAAGGCCGCTGCGATGCCCGCATCAACAGCGATATGGAGCCCCGTCGTACGGCACAGTTCGGGACCGCAAAGGACAAAAACTGCGCTGGCCACGTGTTCGGGCAACACCTCGCGCTTGAGCAGCGTGCGCTGCGCGTAGTACTCGCCCAGTTTGTCTTCCTCGACACCGTAAACCGACGCGCGTTGCGCACCCCAGCCCCCGGCAAAGATTCCGGACCCTCGAACCACGCCGTCGGGATTCACACCATTGACGCGAATGCCGTACTGACCCAGTTCCGCGGCCAGGATGCGCACCTGGTGGGCCTGGTCGGCCTTGGCCGCGCCGTACGCGACGTTGTTGGGTCCGGCGAACACCGCGTTCTTGCTGACGATGTAGACAATGTCACCGCCCATGTCCTGGGCCATCATCACTTTGGCGGCGGCTTGGCTCACGAGGAACGAACCACGCGCCATGACGGAGTGCTGGCGATCCCAATCCTCGAGCGTCGTGTCGAGCAGGCTCTTCGAGATCGACAACCCGGCGTTATTGACCACCAGGTCGACGCCGCCAAAGGCGAGCACCGACTGGTTAATGGCGTTGAGCACTTCTTCGGGCGATGACACATCAACGCCAATTGCGATCGCCCGATCGTGGCCACCGAGTTCCTTGGCCACCAGCTCGGCGCCCTCCACGTTGAGATCGGCAATGACGACACAGGAGCCTTCGGCGCTGAGGCGACGCGCCGTCGCCGCGCCGATGCCCGATCCGCCGCCGGTCACGAACGCGATGCGCGTGGCGAGCGGCTTGGCCGGCGGCATTCGGCGAAGCTTTTGCTCCTCGAGCTCCCAGTATTCGATTCTGAATTTCTCTGCTTCGCTGATCGGCGCGTAGGTCGACACCGACTCCGCACCGCGAATCACGTTGATGGCATTGACGTAGAACTCGCCCGCCACCCGAGCAGTTTGCTTGTCTCGACCAAAGCTGAACATGCCGACGCCCGGCACGAGCACGACGGTGGGGTCCGCGCCGCGCATCGGTGGCGAGTCCGGCGTCGCGTAACGCTCGTAGTAGGCGCGGTAATCCCGGCGGTACTCGGCATGGATGTCGCGTATGCGTTGTTCCAGTTCATCCAGTGGGGTATCTCCGGGCAGGTCCACCACCATGGGACGGATCTTGGTTCGCAAGAAGTGGTCAGGGCACGAAGTACCGCGCGCCGCGAGTTCGCTCATGCGCTCGCGACTGAGGAAATCGAGCACCACATCGACGTCGCTGAAGTTTCCGACCTGTCGAGCATCGATGCTGGCGAGCCCTCGTAGGAGCGGGAAGAGTTCCGCCGCCCGGGCATGACGGCTAAGAACATCGAGTGGCATATTTGCCGCGACGACACCGCCAAATGGATCAGGACGGCCCTTGGACTTGAGGTACTCCTCGGCCGTACGAATGATGTGAAGCGAACGCCTCTCGCATTCCTCGCTCGTGTCCGCCCACGCCGTGATCCCGTGACCACCGAGGATGCATCCGATGGCCTCGGGATTGGATTCTTGAATCGCCGCGATATCCAAACCGAGCTGGAAGCCAGGTCGGCGCCACGGTACCCAGGCCACAGTGTCACCAAAGCAGTCCTGGGTGAGGGCCTCGCCGTCGAGCGCGGTGGCCAACGCAATGCCGGCGTCGGGGTGCAGGTGGTCAACGTTGTTGCAGTTCACCAGGCCGTGCATGGCGGTGTCGATAGAGGGGGCTGCCCCGCCTCGACCGTGAGCGCAGAAGTCGAACGCGGCCACCATTTCGTCCTCGCGTTCGGGGCCCGGATACACATCTACTAGGGAGCGCAACCGATCGGTTCGCAACATGGCGAGACCGGATTCTTGCAATGTGCCCAGATCGCCACCCGAACCCTTGATCCACATGATCTCGGTCTCGGCGCCAGTTACGGGATCAGGAATCCGCGCCTTCACCGACGTGTTACCACCGGCGTAGTTGGTATTACGGGGATCTGACCCCAATCGATGCGATCGCTCGAGTAGTTCCTGGACCTCGCGGGGCGTATCGGAGCTTGACAAGTTGATCACGCGCCCCAACCGGCGGCGGCGCCGACCGCTCTCTCGGCGACGATCTTTTCGCCGTAGCCCGAGCGGCGATATGCGCCGAGTGGATCCGCGTCCAGACCCATGTCTTGACGTAGTTCGCCCAGCAGTGGCCGCACGTCCGTATTAAAGGCGTCAATGAGGATTTCATTGGCCTCCAGTACATTGGCGTCGGCCTGCGCTTTCGAGAGAGCGCCGCGGTCCACCAGCAGAGCCTTCGCCGTCGCCTCTTGCACATTCATGACCGAGCGAATCTCGGCCGGAATCTTCGCTTCGAGATTGTGACACTGGTCCAGCATGAACGCGACGCTCGACTCAGTTCGGTGCGCTCCCGCCGCGACGATTTCATTCATGATGCGAAACAGCTGATAGGGATCGGCGGCCCCCACCATCAGATCATCGTCCGCGTAAAAGCGGCTGTTGAAATGGAATCCACCCAGTCGCCCCTTACGAAGCAAGTTGGCGACGATGAATTCAATATTGGTCCCCGGGGCGTGATGTCCCGTATCGACGAGGACTTGTGCGCGCTCGCCCAGGTCCAGGCAGTGCAGTAGCGACGTACCCCAGTCGGGCACGTCCATTGTGTAGAAACTGGGCTCGAAGAACTTGTACTCGAGCAGCATGCGCATCGACGACGGCATGGCGTCGTACGTCTCGCGCAGTGCCTCACCAAGCCGTTCCTGGCGGGCCTGGATGTCATCTTGTCCGGGGTAGTTCGTACCGTCAGCGAACCACAGCGAAAGGATCTTTGAACCGGTCAGGACACCGATCTCGACGCACTCGAGCAAGTGGTCGGTCGCCTTGCGTCGAATGGCCGGATCGGGGTTACAAACGCTGCCGAAGCGATAGTCGTCCTCTTGGAACACGTTGGGATTTATGGCACCGATCGAGATGCCGACGCTCAGCGCGTGCTCTTGAAGGGCGCCGTAGTCATCGACCTTGTCCCAAGGAATGTGCACAGCCACCGAGGGAGCGACCCCCGTGAACTGGTTGACTTGCGCCGCGTCTTCAATCTTCTCGAACGCGGTGCGCGCGACGCCCTTTTGAGCAAAGACCTTGAATCGGGTCCCCGAATTGCCGTACGCCCATGACGGCGTCTCGATCATCAACTGGCGAAGTTCTGACTTCACTTCTTCTGAAATACCCATCGTCCCAATCCTCCTTGGCCGCTTCGTAGGGCCAATCCTTAGTCAATATGAAAAATCTCTTTGATCGGCGTCATGCGCTCGTCGGGGGCCGCTCCGTCGAGGTCTTCGAAAAATTCGGCCATCTCGCGCTGCCAACGTCCGTTCACTTCGCGTCCGGCCATACCGGCACGGGCGCGCTCGAAATCTTCGGTTTCGAGATATCCGACCAGCAGGCCGTCAGGACGCAGGAACAACGAGTAGTTATTCCAACCGGTTTCGCGCAACGCTGCCAGCATCTCCGGCCAGACGTTCCGATGATGCGCCTTGTATTCTTCGAGCCGATCTGGTTTTACACGGAGAACAAA